>NZ_JBFPFM010000002.1:0-273186 GCF_047977705.1 Curtobacterium sp. LFS084 | reverse complement strand
GCCGTCTTCGAGATGAGATTTCCATGCACCTTGAGTGTGAGAGGCTCCCAGCAGACTACTGGGTTGATAGGCCGGATGTGGAAGCGGGGACTAACGACCCGTGGAGCTGACCGGTACTAATAAGCCGAAGACTTGACAACACAATTATTTCCCACACCCTCACGGGTGTGGGGCTCGCGTCCACTTTGTGGTTCCCGACAGACGATCGGGAATCAAACTGAATACTTCAGCTACAGCTGAGGAACAGTTTTGATCCAGGATTGGGTCGAAAGTGTTCCGGTGGTCATAGCGAGAGGGAAACGCCCGGTCACATTCCGAACCCGGAAGCTAAGCCTCTCAGCGCCGATGGTACTGCAAGGGGGACCTTGTGGGAGAGTAGGACGCCGCCGGACTCAACGTAAGAAGATGTGGCCATCGGCCCTCCATCGAGAACTCGCAGGGGAGACCCTCGTTCTCGGGAGGCCGGTGGCCACATTTGTTTCTGCTGCAGGTCGCTCGACTCGCACGCCCGTTCGTGATGGACTGGGCGCGCGCGGGCGGTACCGTGCAGCGCCAACACAACGACACAGCGGACGATGGCCTGGGCGAGCGCTCGGGCACGCACAGAGGAGCAACGGTGGCGAACGACGACGATCAGCGGCGGAACGACGGCGATCGCGGAGACCGATCTGGTCGCGATGGCGACCGTGGCCCTCGGCGCGACGGCGGGAACCGCTGGTCGTCCGGCCCCCGTGACTTCGAGCGTCGTGAGGGTGAGCGGCGCGATGCTCCTCGTCGCGACGGTGACCGTCCGGCTCGCGGCGGCGGTCCATCGCGCGACGGCGCTCGTTCCTTCCGGGACGGCGACCGTCCGTTCCGCGACGGGGGACGGCGTCCCGCGTGGCGCGGGGATCGTGACGACTCGAGCCGACCTCCTCGCGGCGATGGTCCGCGTGGTTCGGATCGTCCGCGTCGTGATGGTGACCGTCCGGTCCGTTCGGATCGTCCTGCTCGTGACGGTGATCGCCCGTTCCGTTCGGACCGTCCCGCTCGTGACGGCGATCGTCCGCGTCGCGACGGTGATCGTCCGTTCCGCTCGGACCGTCCTGCTCGTGACGGGGATCGTCCGCGTCGTGACGGGGACCGTCCGTTCCGTGGCGGCGACGACCGTCCGCGTCGCGATGGCGATCGTCCGTTCCGTTCCGACCGTCCTTCCCGCGACGGCGACCGTCCGTTCCGTTCGGACCGTCCCGCCCGTGACGGGGATCGTCCGCGTCGTGACGGCGACCGTCCGTTCCGTGGGGGCGACGACCGTCCGCGTCGCGATGGCGATCGTCCGTTCCGTTCCGACCGTCCTGCCCGCGACGGTGATCGTCCGTTCCGTTCGGACCGTCCTGCTCGTGACGGGGATCGTCCGCGTCGTGACGGCGACCGTCCGTTCCGTGGCGGCGACGACCGTCCGCGTCGCGATGGTGACCGTCCGTTCCGTTCGGACCGTCCCGCCCGTGACGGGGATCGTCCGCGTCGAGACGGGGACCGTCCTTTCCGTGGCGGCCAGGACCGCGACCGCGGAGGCCGCGACGACCGTCAGCGCTTCGGCGACGGCAGCCGTCACGCCGGCGCTCGCTTCGGCGAGGCCTCGCGGGACGACTGGGAGGACCGGGACCCCTACGGCACCAAGTCGATCCGTCCCCGCCACGAGGACCCGGAGATCCCCGAGGACATCCAGGCCCGCGACCTCGACAAGGTCGCCCGGGCCGAGCTCAAGACGCTCAGCAAGGACAACGCCGACTGGGTCGCCCGTCACCTCGTGGCAGCCGCGCTCCTGGTCGACGAGGACCCGGAGACCGCGAACCAGCACGCGCTGAGCGCTGCCCGTCGTGCCGGACGGGTGGGTGTGGTCCGCGAGACCGCAGCCATCACGGCGTACCGTCTCGGCGACTTCGCGACGGCGCTGCGAGAACTCCGCACGTACCGTCGCATCTCCGGCCGGAACGACCAGCTGCCGATGATGGTCGACTGCGAGCGTGGGCTCGGCCGGCCCGAGCGGGCGCTCGAGCTCGGTCGGTCGGTCGACCGTGCGGCGCTCGACACCGCGGTCCAGGTCGAACTGGCCATCGCGATGTCCGGCGCACGCCTCGACCTCGAGAATCCCACAGCCGCGCTCGGTGAGCTGGAGATTCCACAGCTCGACCCGTCCACTGCCTACAGCTGGTCCCCGGCGCTCTACAGTGCTTACGCGGCCACGCTCGAGGAGCTCGGCCGTCAGGACGAGGCCGACGAGTGGTGGGCCCGTGTCGATCGTGCGGCAGCGGCGCTTGCCGAGGTCGCCGACGAGAACGCTTGGGAGACAGTTGATGTGGTCGAGGAAACGCTCGAGGTCGAAGGATCCGCAGACGAGTTCGCCGGAGCCGTCGACGACGAGCCCGACGCCGAACTCGCCGACGAGCCGCTCGGCGACGAGCCCGACGACGACGAGCCAGCCGGCGACGAGCCCGGCGAGCTCGACGACGACAACCCCGCCGACGTCGACGGGTCCGCAGCCGACTGACGTCCCGAAGCCGCCGACGGACGGTGTGGACGTCGTCCTCACCGACCTCGACGGCGTCGTGTACCGCGGTCGGCACGCCATCCCGCACGCGGTCGAGGCGCTGACCCGTGCCTCGCTGCACGCGCGCGTCGGCTACATCACGAACAACGCCTCGCGCCGACCCGTCGACGTCGCGGAACACCTCGAGCGCTACGGGCTCGAGGTGTCCGAGGACGACGTGGTGACGTCGTCGCAAGCCGGGGTCCGGTTGCTCGAGACCCTGGTCCCGGCCGGGTCGACCGTGCTGGTGACCGGCGGCCTCGGCCTGACGAGCATCGTCGAGGCTGCCGGCTTCACGGTGACCTCCAGCGCCGAGGACTCCCCGGCCGCGGTCATCCAGGGCTTCTCGCCGGACCTCGGTTGGACGCACCTCGCCGAAGCGTCGTTCGCCCTGGCCGACCCGGACGTCCCGTGGGTCGCCACGAACATGGACTGGTCGATCCCCGTCGAGCGCGGCATCGCGCCCGGCAACGGCACGCTGGTGTCGGCCGTCCACCAGGCAGTCGGTCGGATGCCCGTCGTCGCCGGAAAGCCGGAGCGACCGATCTTCGATGCGGCGCTCGCGCGGTTCGGCGGTGAGCACCCGCTCTTCATCGGCGACCGCCTCGACACCGACATCAAGGGAGCGAACGACGCGGGGATCCCCAGCGTCCTCGTGCTGACGGGGATCGACAAAGCGAAGCAGGTCCTCGCCGCCGATCAGCGTTCGCGACCCACGTTCATCCTCGACGACCTCCGTGGCCTCTCCGAGCCGTACCCGGTGACGGTCCGGCGTGAAGATCCGGACGGCACCCGCTACGCGACCGTCGGAGCGGTGACCGTCGCCATGCGCGGGCACGTCGTGCGCGTCCTGGACGACGGCGACGCGATCGACCTGCTCCGCGCGGGCACCGCGCTCATCTGGGAGTCCGGGCTCGCGATCTACGGCCTCGACGTCGATCCGAAGCTGTACGGCGGCGAGTAGCGTGGCCGAGGTGTCGAACCACGAGCAGGACCCCGTGCGCGAGCCGTTCGACGACGGAGCGGGCACTACGCCGGCGGCCGGTCCCACGGCGCCGGACGACGCCGTCGAGCGCGACCGCTTCGCGCACCGCACCGAGGCAGCTGAGGCCTTGCCGCTGACCGAGCGCGCTGACGCCTTCTCCGCGCTGTACGACGAGCTCCGCACCCGCCTCGAGAGCGGCGGCAGCACGAGTGCCTGACGAGCACGCCCACGCCGACGAGACCCTGCAGGACGAGCGCCCGGTCCGACTCGACGCCCTCCTCGCTGCGCGCGGGCTCGCGAAGTCCCGCACCGCGGCCTCGAAGCTGATCCAGGACGGTCGCGTGACGGTCGGCGGGACCCCTGTGGTCAAGCCGTCCGCGTCGGTGCGGCCGTCGGCGTCGATCCACGTCGACGGTGCGGACGAGTGGGTGTCCCGCGCCGCACTGAAGCTCGTCGCCGCGCTCGACACGTTCGCCATCGACCCCGCCGACCGCGTCGCGCTCGACGTCGGTGCGAGCACCGGCGGGTTCACGCAGGTGCTCCTCAGCCGCGGTGCTCGCCGCGTGGTGGCCCTCGACGTCGGGCACGGGCAGCTCGACCCGATGGTTGCCCTCGACCCCCGCGTCGTCGTGGTCGAAGGGACGAACGCACGCAACCTGACGGCCGACGACTTCCGGGCACTCGACCCCGCCGCCACCGAGACGAGTCTCGTGGTGGGGGACCTGTCGTTCATCTCGCTCCGGCTCGTCCTGCCCGCGCTGGTCGAGTCGGTTCCCGCCGACGACTTCGTCCTGCTCGTGAAGCCGCAGTTTGAGGTCGGGCGGGGCGGCGTCCGAGAGGGCATCGTCCGCGACCCGGCACTCCGGAACGACGCGCTCATGAACGTGCTGTGGGCGGCATGGGACCTCGGGCTCGGCACGTCGGGGCTCGCAGCGTCGCCGATCGTCGGGACGCACGGCAACCACGAGTACCTGGCGCGTTTCCAGCGGGATGTCGGTACCAATCCGACAGAATGGATCGTCCGGGCGACCGAACTGACGGAAGGGACGGCATGAGCGACGACCGGCACATCCTCCTGGTGTCCCACACGGGCCGCCGTGACTCGATCGACGCTGCGGTCGAGGTCTGCGACCTCCTGCACGCCGCCGGTCTCGTTCCGGTCATGCCGTTCGACGAGTACGCCGACATCCGTCGTGCCGAGGCCTCTGTCGGACAGGTGGACATCCTCGGTGTCGACGTCCACGCCGACCAGCTCGAGATCGTGATCGTGCTCGGGGGAGACGGCACGATCCTGCGCGCCGCAGAACTCGTGCGCGGGACCGGCGCTCCGATCGTCGGGGTCAACCTCGGACACGTCGGGTTCCTGGCCGAGAGCGAGCGGGACGGCCTCCGCGCGACGGTCGAACGGGCACTGTCCGGCGACTACCACGTCGAGGAACGCGTCACACTCCAGGTCGACGTCGTCGTCGGCAACGAGATCGTCTACTCCTCCTGGGCGCTCAACGAAGCGACCATCGAGAAGGCCTCCCGCGAACGCATGCTCGAGGTCGTGACCGAGGTCGACGGTCGCCCGCTGTCCTCGTTCGGCTGCGACGGTGTCGTCGTCTCGACACCGACCGGTTCCACCGCGTACTCGTTCTCCGGCGGCGGGCCGATCGTCTGGCCGGACGTCGACGCCCTGCTCATGGTGCCGCTGAGCGCCCACGCCCTGTTCGCACGGCCCATCGTGGTCGGACCGGACTGCACGCTCGCGATCGAGGTGCTCCGTCGGACGAGCGGCGTCGGCGTGCTGTGGTGCGACGGCCGACGGACCCACGACCTCGCACCAGGCGCTCGCGTCGAGGTCCGACGTTCGCCGGATCCGGTGCGCGTCGCACGGCTCAAGGACGCCCCGTTCACCGACCGACTCGTCGCGAAGTTCCAGCTGCCCGTCGCCGGGTGGCGCGGCCCGCAGCAGGACGACGAGGACACGCTGTGATCGAGGAGATCTCCATCTCGGACCTCGGGGTCATCGGCGAGACCACCCTCGAGCTCGGGCCCGGCTTCACCGTGGTCACCGGCGAGACCGGCGCGGGCAAGACGATGATCGTCACCGCCCTCGGTCTGCTCCTCGGTGCGCGGGCCGATGCGGGTTCGGTGCGACGGGGTGCGTCGACCGCAGTGGTCGAGGGCCGGTGGCACGTACCGGAGCACGACGCCGTCGCCGAGCGCGTCGAGGACGCTGGCGGCACGGTCGAGGACGGCGAACTCATCCTGACGCGCACCGTCTCTGCCGAGGGGCGCAGTCGCGCGACCGTCGGCGGGCGCAGTGCCCCGGTCGCGGTGCTCGGCGAGCTCGCGGACCAGCTGGTCACGGTGCACGGGCAGTCCGACCAGATCCGCCTGACCTCGGCCACCGCACAGCGTGCGGCCCTCGACGGGTTCGGCGGTGCGGCGCTCGAGAAGGTCCTCGCCGCGTACGTGCGGGCGTACGACACCTGGCAGCAGCACACCGGCGACCTCGAGACGCTCACCCGGGACCGCGACGACCGCGTTGCCGAGGCCGAGCGCGTCCGTGCGGCTTCCGACGAGATCGAGGCCGCGGACCCGCAGCCCGGCGAGGACGTCGAGCTGGCCGACCGCGCCGAGCGACTGGGGAACCTCGAAGAGCTCCGGCTCTCCGCCGGGCTCGCGCACGAAGCGCTGTCGAGCGAGTCCCTCGACGGCGTGCAGGACGTCGTCGGGCTGGTCGAGTCCGCCCGCCGGGCGATCGAACGGGTCGTGTCGTCCGACGCCGAGCTGCAGCCCGTGCTCGAGCAGCTGACGGAACTCGGGATCCAGGCGTCCGAGGCCTCGGCGAGCCTGTCGAGCTACCTCGGTTCGCTCGAACCGGACGCCGGTCACGACCTCGAACTCATCAACGAACGTCGGTCGCTGCTCGCCGGTCTCACCCGCAAGTACGGCGAGACCGTCGACGACGTGATCGCCTACGGTCAGCGGGCGAGCGACCGTCTCCTCGAGCTCGACGGGGACGACGACCGGATCGTCGCCCTGCAGCAGGCGGTCGAGCAGGACGAGCGCGCCCTCGCCGACGCCTCAGCCGCGCTGACCGCGGCACGGTCCAAGGCCGCGAAGGACCTCGCCAAGCGGGTCACCGCCGAGCTGAAGTCCCTCGCGATGGCCGGAGCGACCCTCGTCGTCGAGGTCTCCGACGCCGGCGACTACCGACGCCACGGACGCGACCAGGTGTCGATCCTCCTGCAACCGCACTCCGGAACCGATCCCCGGCCGATCGGCAAGGGCGCCTCGGGCGGTGAGCTCTCCCGGGTGATGCTCGCGATCGAGGTGGTCATGGCGGGCAGCACGACGGTCCCGACGTTCGTCTTCGACGAGGTCGACGCCGGCGTCGGCGGCGCCGCGGCGATCGAGATCGGCCGTCGTCTGGCGAAGCTCGCCGAACGCACCCAGGTCATCGTCGTGACCCACCTCGCTCAGGTCGCGGCGTTCGCGAACAACCACCTCAACGTCGTGAAGGACGCGAGCGGCGCAGTGACATCGTCGAGCGTCCGTCGCCTCGAGGGCGACGACCGCCTGCAGGAGATGGCACGCCTGCTCTCGGGTCTCGGTGACAGTGCGAGCGGGATCGAGCACGCGCGCGAGCTCCTCGACGTCGCCGGCCAGAAGGCCTGAGCGCGTCTCCACACGCCGATCCAGGAGGCGCGGCTCACGCCCGCGCCGCACGGTGCGTCGATCGTCGGCTGGTGCGGGGTTCGCGGCATGGTGCGGGGCTGTGATCGGGCACCGTGCGTGCAACCTCGCACGGAATGGCGGAGTGCGCACGGGGTGGCGGGCGGCGTGTGGGCCGGGCAGCTCCGCACGGTGCGTCGGTCGTCGGCTGGTGCGGGGTTCGCGGCATGGTGCGGGGCTGTAGTCGGGCACCGTGCGTGCAACTTCGCACGGGATGGCGGAGTGCGCACGGGGTGGCGGGCGGCGTGCGGGCTGGGCAGCTCCGCACGGTGCGTCGGTCGTCGGCTGGTGCGGGGTTCGCGGCATGGTGCGGGGCTGTGATCGGGCACCGTGCGTGCAACCTCGCACGGGGTGGCGGAGCACGCACGGTGCGGTGCGGCCGGCGCGGCGGGCGCGGCCCGCGCACGCGCACGCGCAACGCCCGCGGCGAACCGAGGTCGCGCCTCCCGGCAGTTCTGACGTACGATGGAATCCCGTGGCGGACACTCTCAGCGGCGGTACCAATTCTTCGAACGCGACCCCGAAGGTGACGAAGCAGATCTTCGTGACCGGCGGGGTCGTCTCGTCTCTCGGCAAGGGGCTGACGGCGGCCAGCCTCGGCAACCTCCTGACGGCTCGCGGCCTCAAGGTCGTCATGCAGAAGCTCGACCCGTACCTCAACGTGGACCCGGGCACCATGAACCCGTTCCAGCACGGCGAGGTCTTCGTGACCGACGACGGTGCGGAGACGGACCTCGACATCGGGCACTACGAGCGCTTCCTCGACATCAACCTGTCGCAGGCCGCGAACGTCACGACCGGGCAGGTCTACTCGACGGTGATCGCGAAGGAGCGTCGGGGTGAGTACCTCGGCGACACCGTGCAGGTCATCCCGCACATCACCGACGAGATCAAGCGGCGGATGCGTGAGCAGGCGCAGAACGACCCGCAGCCCGACGTCATCATCACCGAGGTCGGCGGCACCGTCGGCGACATCGAGTCCCAGCCGTTCATCGAGTCCGCGCGGCAGGTGCGCCACGAACTCGGCCGCAACAACGTGTTCTTCGTGCACGTGTCGCTCGTGCCGTTCATGAACGCCTCGGGTGAGCAGAAGACGAAGCCGACGCAGCACTCGGTGGCCGCGCTCCGCTCGATCGGCATCCAGCCGGACGCGCTGGTCCTCCGCAGCGACCGTCCGGTGTCGGACGCGAACAAGCGCAAGATCGCGCTCATGTGCGACGTCGACGAGGACGCGGTGGTGAACGCGGTGGACGTGCCGTCGATCTACGACCTCCCGACGCTGCTCAACAACCAGGGGCTCGACCAGGTCATCGTCGACGCGCTGAAGCTCGAGGCCGGTCCGGTCGACTGGACCGCGTGGACCCCCGTGCTCCGTGCCGTGCACGAGCCGAAGAAGGACGTCACGATCGCCCTGGTCGGCAAGTACATCGACCTGCCGGACGCGTACCTGTCCGTCACCGAGGCGCTCCGTGCCGGCGGGTTCGCGCACGACGCGAAGGTCACGCTGAAGTGGGTCGTGTCCGACGACTGCACCACGCCCGAGGGCGCCGCGAAGCAGCTCGGCGACGTCGACGGCATCTGCGTCCCCGGTGGGTTCGGCGTCCGTGGCATCGAGGGCAAGCTCGGCGCGCTGAAGTTCGCACGTGAGCAGGGCATCCCGACGCTCGGTCTGTGCCTCGGCCTGCAGTGCATGGTCATCGAGTACGCCCGGCACGAGGTCGGCCTCACCGACGCGTCGAGCACCGAGTTCGACCCGGAGACCTCGACGCCGGTCATCGCGACCATGGCGGAGCAGGTGGACATCATCGCGGGCGGCGACCTGGGCGGCACCATGCGCCTCGGCCTCTACCCGGCGACGTTCACCGAGGGGTCGCTCGCGGCGTCGCTGTACGGCGCTCCCGAGGCCTCCGAGCGCCACCGTCACCGCTACGAGGTGAACAACAAGTACCGCGAGCAGATCGCGGACGCCGGTCTGGTGTTCTCGGGCACGTCGCCCGACGGCACGCTGGTCGAGTACGTCGAGCTGCCGCGCGAGGTGCACCCGTTCTACATCGCCACGCAGGCGCACCCCGAGCTGCGCTCGCGCCCGACGGACGCGCACCCGCTGTTCGCGGGGCTCGTCGGTGCCGCGATCGAGCGGCACGAGGCGTCGAGCCTCTTCGACCCGCAGGAAGAGGAGCAGGTCGCGTAAGCGCAGCACAGCCACGATCAGACGGGAGGCGCGGTGCCAGCTGGCACCGCGCCTCCCGTCTGCCGTGTCGTCGCGTCGGAGGCGCGTGCCAGGATGGGCGCGTGACTGACGCACCCATCGCTGACGAACCCGCCTCGTTCGAGGTCACCGACTCCACCGTCGTCTACGAGGGCGCCGTCTGGGACGTGCGCCGCGACAGCATCGCGTACCACGACGACACGATGGTGCGGGAGTACATCGACCACACCGGCGCCGTCGCGGTCTACGCCGAGGACGACGAGGGGCGCGTCCTCGTCATCCAGCAGTACCGGCACCCGGTGCGCATGCGCGACTGGGAGCTCCCGGCCGGCCTGCTCGACATGGCCGGCGAGGACCACCTCACCGCGGCACAGCGCGAGCTGGCGGAGGAGGCCGACCTCGAGGCCGACCACTGGGAACCGCTCGTGACGTACAACACGTCCTCCGGCGGCAGCGACGAGTTCCTGCAGATCTACCGCGCCCGAGGGGTGCGCGCGACCGCGACGGCGTTCGACCGCGAAGCTGAAGAGGCCGACATCGTGAAGCGGTGGGTGCCCCGGGCCGAGCTGGTGGCGGCGATCCTCGACGGTCGGCTGCACAACTCCGGGCTCGTCGTGGCCGTGCTCGCGGTGGACGCGGTCGAACGGCGCGCGCGATGAGCCTCGCGGCGCTCGTCGACGGGGGCCGGTGGACCAACGACCCCGTCGCGGCGGAGTTCGACGGCGACGTCCTGCGCGTGACCGCCGTCGAGGGCAGCGACGCCTGGCGGACGACCTCGTACGGGTTCGTCCACGACTCCGAGCACGCGCTGCTCCGGCCGTTCGACGGGGCGTTCTCGGTCGAGGTGTCGTTCGTGCTCGACTACACGGAGCAGTTCGACCAGGCGGGGGTGTTCCTGCGGGTGGACGACCGGAACTGGATCAAGGCCGGCGTCGAGTTCGCCGACGGGACGCCGCAGGTCGGCGCCGTCGTCACACGTGACTGGTCCGACTGGTCGGTCGCTCCGGTCGCGGAGTGGACGGGGCGGACCGTCACCGTGCGGGCCAGCCGCGACGGCGACGCCGTGACGATCCGGGCGTGGGCGGACGACGAGCCACCGCGGCTCGTGCGGGTGGCGTACCTCGATCCCGGGGCCGACGTCTCGGCGGGGTTGCTGTGCGCGGCACCGTCACGCGCGGGCCTCACCGTGACCTTCACCGGGTTCCGCCTGGGTGAGCCGGACGGTTCGCTGCACTGACGCTCCTCGAGCGGCGCTAGCCTCGTGGAGTGATCCCGTTCGAGCGTGCCACGGAGACGTACCTGCGGCACATCGCGATCGAACGGGGCCTCTCGCAGCACACGCTGTCGGCCTACCGGCGGGACCTGCTGACGTTCGCGTCGTGGCTCGCGACGGCTCCGGTCGTGGAGTCGGAGGGTGCCGACCGCGCCGGGGGACCTGCGGTGCTCGACGACGTCGGGAGGATCGCGCGTGCGGACCTCGCGGGGTTCGTGGAGCACCTCGCGACCCGGCCGTCCGGACCCCTCGCGCCGAGGTCGGTCGCGCGGATGCTCAGCTCCGTGCGGTCGTTCACCGCGTTCGCCGCCGGCGAGGGGTGGCTCCAGCTCGACCCCGGCGCGTCCGTGCGGCCGCCGAAGGCCCCGATGCGGCTGCCGAAGGCGATCTCCGTGCACGACATGGAGCGGCTGCTCCAGGCTGCGAGCCCCGTCGGTGCGACCGACGCCCCCGGCGCGTCCGGCGGCCCCGCCGACGATCTCGTGGGGCTGCGGGACCGCGCGCTGCTCGAACTGCTCTACGCCACCGGGGCACGGATCTCGGAGGCGGTCGGGCTGTCGGTCGACGACGTCACGACGCTGTCCGACGGCTCCGGGCCCGCGGCCGACGACGGGCTCTCGGTCGTGAAGGTCACCGGCAAGGGGAACAAGCAGCGCGTGGTGCCGCTCGGGAGCTTCGCCCGGGCGGCGATCGACGCGTACCTCGTGCGGGCGCGGCCGGTGTTCGCGGCGCGGGGGGCGTCGACGCCGGCGCTGTTCCTCGGTGCCCGGGGCGCGCGGCTGTCACGGCAGAGTGCGTGGCTCGTGATCCAGGCGGCGGCGGAGCGTGCGGAGCTCTCCGAGCACGTGTCGCCGCACACGTTCCGGCACTCGTTCGCGACGCACCTGCTCGAGGGGGGAGCTGACGTGCGGGTCGTGCAGGAGCTGCTCGGGCACGCGAGCGTGGCGACGACGCAGATCTACACGATGGTGACGGCGGACATGCTCCGCGACGTCTACCAGACGGCGCACCCGCGGGCGAGGCGGTAGCGCGGGCGGGCCCGGCGGGAGCGCGGCGCGCTTTCTCAGCCTGGCGCGCGGCGCGGGCGCGTCTCGTGAGCACAAATGGTCGGGTTGCCTGCGCGGACCCGACCATTCGTGCTCACGATGGCCCGAGGGAACGCACGAGCGTGCGTCAGCCCGCTCAGAACACGTGGAACTGCGCGGAGGCTGCCACGGCGGCCGTCGCCACCGCGAGGACCAGGGCGCTCGCCGAAGCACTCCGCGCCAGCACCCGCCAGCCCCCGGTCGCCCCGGGCCGCACGACGCCGAGCAGCCCCGACACCATCGCGGCCGCACTGCAGACGCCCCAGGGGTTGAGCAGTACGGACGCCACCGCGAGCAGCACCGCCAACGTGGAGAACGCACTGAAGCGGTGCACGCCCGAGCCTCCGGACGCCCAGGCACTGGTCCGCACCGAGGCGGTGTGCACCGAGAACGACGGACCCACCGGGGCGACGACCACCGGCACGATCGGCTCGGTCCGGCTCGGCAGCACGCGCGTCGCCGCTCCCCAGGCGCGCCCGTCCCACCAGCGCAGGCGGCTCGCGTCCTGCGGGTCGGGGAACCAGCCGGCGGCCGGCAGCGTCACGGGGTGCTCCTCGGGGTGCGGGGGAAGGTGCACACCGACGGTACTGGAGTGCGGGAACCGGCCACAGTCCCAGCCCGGGTGTCGGCAGGAAGGGGGACCAGTCGCGGAGAACTGATCCCGGGTCAGGCCGGGACGGCCGCCGCGTCCACCTCGCGCATGACGTCCTTCACGGCGGCGAGCAGCCGCGCGTTGAAGTCCACGCCGAGCTGGTTCGGCACCGTGACGAGCACGGTGTCGGCAGCACGCACCGCCTGGTCCGCCGCGAGCTCGGCGACCAGTTGCTCGGGCGACCCGATGTAGGACCGGCCGAACCGGGCGAGCCCACCGTCGAGGTGCCCGACCTGGTCCTGCCCCTCGACCTGTGCCCGGACGCCGAAGTAGTGCCGCGACTCGTCGTCGATGATCGGGATGATGCTGCGGCTCACGCTGACCCGCGGGGTCCGCTCCCAGCCCATCTCGCTCCAGGTCGACCGGAACCGTGCGATCTGCTCCGCCTGCAGTTCGTCGAACGGCACCCCGGTGTCCTCGGTGAGCAGGGTCGACGACATGAGGTTCATGCCCTGCTCGGCCGTCCACTCGGCGGTCGCACGGGTGCCGGCGCCCCACCAGATGCGGTCGCCGAGGCCCTCGGACAGCGGGGAGATCGCGAGCGACCCGACCGATCCGGTCATCTGGGGATTCGCGTTCGCCATCGGCTCGCCGGCGATCGCGCGCCGGAACACGTCGGTGTGGGAGCGCGCCAGGTCGCCGCCGTTCGTGTCGGTCGCGTCGGGCACGTACCCGAACTGCTGGTAACCGGCGAGGGCGGTCTCGGGTGAGCCACGGGAGACGCCGAGCTGCAGTCGGCCACCCGAGATGAGGTCGGTGGCGGCGGCCTCCTCGGCCATGTAGAGCGGGTTCTCGTAGCGCATGTCGACGACGCCGGTGCCGATCTCGATGCGGCTGGTGCGGGCGGCGATCGCGGAGAGCAGCGGGAACGGCGCCGCCTGCTGCGGCGCGAAGTGGTGGACGCGGAAGTAGGCGCCGTCGACCCCGGCCTCCTCGGCGGCCACCGCGAGGTCGATCGCCTGCACGAGGGCCTCGCGGCCGCTGCGCACCTTCGACCCCGGCACGTCGCGCCAGTGTCCGAACGACAGGAACCCGATCTTCGTCATGTCGATACAAACGCATCCGACGGCACGGTCATTCCGGGCCGACTACGGTGACCAGCATGGACGACCCCCGTCAGGCACTGGTCGCGGAGCGGGCGCGAGGCGAGCGGCTCCTCGCGGACGTCGAGCGGAGCATGCGGGACGTCAGCGACGCCCGGCAGGACGCCAACTCCGACGACGAGCACGATCCGGAGGGCGCGACCCTCGCCTGGGAGCGCGGCTCGCTCGGCGCCGTGCGGGACGACGCCCGCGGGCGGATCCGGTTGGTGGACGCCGCACTCGCCCGGCTCGACGCCGGGAGCTACGGCCGCTGCGCGGTCGGCGGGGAACCGATCCCCCAGGCGCGCCTCGCCGCCGTCCCGTGGGCCGCGACGTGCGTCGCGCACGCGTGACGCGCCTCCTGGCCCGCATCGCCTGACAGGAGGCGCGGGTCGGCCTGGCCCGCATCGCCTGACGGGAGGCGCGGGTCGGCCCCGGTCCGCGCCTCCGGCCGCCGCAGGGCGGTGGCGTCCACCGCCCCGGCAGGCCGCCGCGGATGCACCGCACGCCCACCGCCTGCGCCGCGGATTCCCAGCCGCGCGCCCTACATTGCCGCACATGGAAGGCGACCCGAACCACCGGACAGACGCGGTCGAACGCGCCGAGACGCCGCACCGGCGGTTCCAGTGGTTCCACGACCTGCGCGCCTGGATCCACGCACGTCCGCACCTGCACCTCGTCTACAAGGTGCTCGTCGGGATCGTCGGCGGTCTGGTCGTCGTGATCGGCCTGATCCTCGTGCCGCTGCCCGGTCCCGGGTGGCTCGTGGTGTTCATCGGGCTGACGATCCTCGCGAGCGAGTTCCACTTCTTCCACCGGATCATCACGTGGCTCCGGGCGCTGCTGCACCGCTTCTGGGACTGGGCGAAGGCGCGCGGTCCCCGGTGGCTGCGGAACGCTGCGGACCGCGGCAAGGCAGACGTCGACGCGGCGCACACGGGTGCTGCCCGCACGGTCGGGGTCCGCGGGCGCGGGGCGAAGCGGGCGCGACCCGGGCACTGACCCCGTCGCGGTCGGACGGCAGTCGGAGTCCGGCAGTCGGAGTCCGGCGGACGACGTTCGGCGGTCGGCGGTCGGCGTTCGGCGTTCGGGGAGCGACCTAGTCGGCCGGGGACACCCGGACCGAGCCGGTGCAGGTGCGCTCGAGGACCTCGGCGGCCTGCTCCTCGACGACGGCGGCGTCCCGCGACACGAGCTGCAGCACGAGGGCGACGGCCGCGGCGAGGACGATGAAGGCGCCGTACCCGGCGATGACCGGCACGAGACCGACGGCGGGTTCGAGCAGTCCGCCCACGACGGCGGGCACCCCGAACGCCAGGTAGCTGACGACGTAGATCGTGGAGAGCAACCCCGCACGGTGCGTCGGTGCCGCGGTGGCGAGCAGCATCCGGAGCGGCGCCTGGAACCCGGCGCCGAAGCCGACGCCGGCGATCGCGCTCCCGACGACGAGCCCGGGCAGCGAGTGCGCGAACACGAACGCCACGGTCACGACCGGTCCCAGGACGAGTGCGACGAGGCCGACCAGGACGGCACGGCGGGCGTCCATCCGCTGCGTCGCGAGCCCGGTCAGCGCGCCGACGCCCGTGACGACGGCGATGAGCGCGCCGGCGGCGAAGTGGTTCGTGATGCCGAACACCGCGCCGAGTGCCGACGGGACGAGCGAGAGGAACATCCCGCCGAGGGCCCAGCTCGCGATGAGGGACCCGGCGACGCTGCGGAAGAGTCGGCGCGAGGCACGCGGCACGCTGATCCGGGGCGCCAGGGAGCGGAGGGCGCCCGGTCGTCGGGTGACCCGCTCCGGGACCACGACGAGTGCGATCACCATGAGGACGAGCAACGCGCCGAAGAGCACGTAGACCAGCTGCTCCGGCGCGGGGCCCCACTGCATGAGGGCGCCGCTCGACATGGCGCCGGTGGCGAGTGCGATCGGCGGGATCACGCCGTTCAGCACGCCGGCGAGCGACGGGTGGCGCTCGAGCGAGTTGTCGATCAACGCCGCACCGAGCGCACCGATGAGCAGGCCGACCGAGACGCCCTGCACGATGCGGTCGACGACGAGGGCGCCGACGCCGTCCGCGATCGCGAAGAGCCCGAGCGACAGGGCCACCCCGAGGCCACCGACGACCAGCACGGGCTTCCGGCCGACGTGGTCCGACAGGCGACCGGCGACGAGCAGGCTCGCCAGGAGCCCCGCGACGTAGATGGCGAACACCCCGGTGAGCATGAGCGGGGTGAGGTGCCACTCGGCGGCGTAGACGGGGTAGATGGGCGACGGGACCGCCGACGAGGCGACGGACACGAGGAGCATCGCCGCGAGGATCCAGAACCCCGCGACCGACCGAGCTGACTGCGCCATGAGCGCCCCTTCCGAATCAAGTACGAGTGCATTCGTACAGCAGTCCGCTGTACGACGCAACTCGTACTGCGAGGGGAACGGTGGTAGCGTCCCGTCCATGCCCGCGACCGTGGATGCTCCCGAACGCCTGCCACAGCCGACCGTGGCCGAGATGGACCTGCCGGTCGTGATGGACGCCCTGAGCGACCCGATCCGGCTCGCCATCCTGCACCGCTACCTGGTCGACGCCGCCGGCGGCATCCGCAGCTGCGGATGGGTCGGGATCGACCGGCCGAAGTCGACGCTCACCCACCACTTCCGCGTCCTGCGCGAGGCCGGACTCCTCGAGCAGCACCAGGAGGGACTCACGCGGTCGAGCCGGGTCCGCGTCGAGGACGTCGAGCGGCGCTTCCCCGGGCTCCTCGACCTCGTGTTCGCGTGGGAGGTCCCGGCGGCCCTCATGCGCGAGGACGTCCCGGCGTGAGCGCCGTGCACACGCTCCCGACGATCGTCCCCGAGGCGGACGTCACCGATGCCCTCCGCCGTGACCTGACCGACGCCGGGTTCACCGTCGAACGGGTGGACGCCCTCTGGGGGACCGAGGCCGCCGCGTCGCTCCACCGCGGATCGCGCGTCGCAGCGCTCCGGGCACTGCGCGCGCGCCCGACGACCCCGCTCACGACGCTCGCCACGCTCTTCGTGCTCGGACTCCCGGTGTCGCGGGTCGACGCCGACGCGGCGTTCCCGACCGCCGGGACCTCCGCCGTCGCGTCGGCCGGGCTGGTCCGCACCGAGGCCGACACCGTCCACCCCGCGGTGGACCTGCGGCCGTACGCCTTCGTCGACGACCTCGGCGCCGGCAGCTGGTGGATCGTCTCCGACCTCGGCGAACTCGCGCTCGGGACGGCCCTCGGCGAGGAACACGTCCTCGGCATCGGCGGTGCCACGACGACGCTGTCCGGCCTGCAGGTCCCCGCGCCCGTCCGGCGCGTGCTCGACCTCGGCACCGGGTGCGGCATCCAGGCGATGCACGCCCGACGCTTCGCCGCCGAGGTCGTCGCCACCGACATCTCGCACCGGGCCCTCGACATCGCCCGGTTCAACGCGATGCTCAACGGCATCGACGGCATCGAGTTCCGCTCCGGGTCGCTGTTCGAACCGGTCGCGGGGGAGCGCTTCGACCGGATCGTCTCGAACCCGCCGTTCGTCATCACGCCCCGCAGCGAGGGCGTCCCCGCCTACGAGTACCGCGACGGCGGCATGGTCGGCGACGCGCTCGTCGAGACGGTCCTCACGGGGCTCGGCGACCACCTCGAACCCGGCGGGACCGCGCAGCTGCTCGGCAACTGGGAGTACCACTGGGGCACGGACGGCCTCGACCGCGTGCGCTCCTGGTTCGAACGCGCCGACACCGACGGGCGCGGGCTCGACGCGTGGGTCGTCGAGCGGGAGCGGCAGGACCCCGCCGCCTACGCCGAGACCTGGATCCGCGACGGCGGCACGAAGCCCGGATCGTCCGAGTTCGACCGGCTCGTCGGCGCCTGGCTCGACGACTTCGCCGCCCGCCGGGTGACCGGCGTCGGTTTCGGCTACGTCGTGGTGCGCCGCCCCGGGCCGGGAGGCGCGGTGCACCTCCGCCGCTTCGAGCGCGTCCCCGAGACGCTCGGGTCCAACCCCGCGGGCCTCGGTGCGACGGTCGCCCGGGTCCTCGACGCGGCGGCGTGGCTGGCCGCGCACGACGACCAGGCCCTCGCCACCGCGCACCTCGCGGTCGCCGGCGACGTCACCGAGGAACGGTTCTACTGGCCGGGCAACGACGACCCGACCGTGATGACGCTCGTGCAGGGTGGTGGACTCGGTCGCCGGGTCGACGCCGACACCGCGCTCGCCGCGTTCGTCGGTGCGTGCGACGGCGAGCTGTCGGTGGCGGCGATCATCGGCGCCCTCGCGCAGATCACCGGGGTGGACGAGCAGGCGCTCGCCGCCGATCTGCTGCCGGCGGCGCGCGACCTGGTGCTCGACGGGCTGCTCGTCCCGGCGGGCTGACGCCCGGGCCCGGGCCCGGGCCCGGGGCCGTGGCCGGTCCGGCCGTGCTCAGGCGCGGTGGTCGCGCCAGCTGTGCTCGGGTGCGTAGCCGAGGAGCTCGCGGGCCTTGTCGGACGAGAGCAGCGAGCTGACGCCGTCGATGTCCGCGCGGCGCTCGATGTCCGGCACGTACCGCTCGACGAGTTCGATCGTCGGCGTGTCCATGACCGTGTCCGGGCTCGCGATCACGAACGCCTCGAAGCCGGTGAGCTCGGCCTCGAGTGCCTTCCGCACCGCCTGGGCGCCGTCACGGGAGTCGATGTAGGACCAGAGGTTGAACGTCTTCGCCTCGGGGGTGGCGTCCCAGGGGAACGCCGGGTAGTCGGTCTCGTCCATCACGTTCGAGAACCGCAGGCCGATCATCTTGAGCTCCGGGTCCCAGCGGGTGAAGTGCCGGGCCATCTCCTCCTCGACGGCCTTGCCGAGCGAGTACGAGGACTGCGGGCGCACCTGGAACTCCTCGTCGACGGGCAGGTAGGGCGGGTGGTGCTCGCCCATCGGGATGCCGAGCAGGGTCTCGCTCGACGCCCAGACGACGTTCTTCACCCGGGCCTGGCGCGCGGCGTGGAAGACGTTGATCGACGACGTCACGTTGTTCGTGATGAGGGCGACGTCCGGCACCTGACCCGGGGCCGGGACGGCAGCGAGGTGCACCACCGCGTCGACGTGGTCGTACCGGTCGTCGATGCCGAGCAGGACGTTCAGCACCTGGCCGTGGTCGGTGAGGTCGGTGCGGACGAACTGCACCCGCTCGGGCTTGTCGGGGGAGGGCACGCGGTCGACCAGGACCACGTCGTACCCGTGCTCGTCGAGGTCGCGGACCACCGCTCGCCCGAGCTTCCCACTGCCGCCGGTCACCACTACACGCGTCATCGCGTCACTCCACATCGTCGTCGGGAGCCCTTCCGGGCACCGCCCATCCTGCCCGGCTCGGCCTGGGGCGACCAGGCCCTGTCCGTACCCCGTTGCGGTGGACCCGGGCGGTGCGGCGTCAGACGGTGCGGGTGACCTGGGCGGTGGCCAGCCGGGCGACGAGCTCGACGTGCTCGGCCATGTCCCGGGTCGGGTCGAAGAGCCACTGGATCTGCATGCCGTCCGACACGGCGAGCAGCACGCTCGTCAGTTCCTCGACGTCGACGTCGTCCCGCAGTCGCCCGTCCTGCTGCATGGCCCGGAAGTCGGCGGACAGGTTCTGCCGGCTCCGGTCGTAGCGCTCGCGGAAGTACTCGTGCGCGGGGTGCTCCGGGTCGGTCGCGGCCGCGGCGGACAGGTTCACGAACATCTGCACGAGCCCCGGGACCTCGGCGTTGTGCCGGACGATCGCGGCGAGGAGGGTCGCCGGGTCGGATGCGTCCCAGTCGTGTGCGAGGTCGATCTCGTCGCGCCGTCGCAGGATCTCGACCCAGAGGTCGTCCTTCGAGTCGAAGTAGTGCAGCAGTCCGGCCTGGGTGAGCCCGACGGCGTCGGCGATGTCCTTGATGCTCGTCCGCCGGAAGCCCTGCGACGCGACGAGGTCCAGCGCGACCGTGAGGATCTCCTCGCGCTTCGCGATGCCCTTTGCGTACGAACCCCGTCGTGCCATGGCCAGACTGTACCGCTCGTGTGTGTCCGCATAAAACCAACCGATAGTCGGTTTTGGGTGGTACGGTGCGGTAGCTGCCAGTGCGGGCGGCGAACCCGGTGGACGGTGGGTGTGGGCGACGGAGCCCCGGCCGTCCGAGCGGCGCCCGCGGCTTCCCGAACGAGAGGACCGACCACCGTGACCACCGTGACCGACGCGAGCACCGCCTCCAGTCCGACCAGCCCGCTGACCGAGCGCATCGACGCGCTGGTCGACCAGCTGACCACCGCGGAGAAGGTGCAGCTCCTGACGGGGCGTGACTTCTGGACCACCTGGCCGATCGAGAAGATCGGCCTGCGCCGCATCCTCATGTCGGACGGCCCCTCGGGTGTCCGCGGCGAGGTCTGGGACGAGCGCGACCCGTCGCTGAACCTGCCGTCGGCGACCGCCCTGAGCGCGTCGTGGGACCGCGCGATCGCGAAGCGCTACGGCGCCGCGGCGGCCGTCGAGGCCCGTCGCAAGGGCGTCGACGTCGTGCTCGGCCCGACCATCAACCTGCACCGCTCACCGCTCGGCGGCCGACACTTCGAGGCGTTCAGCGAGGACCCGGTGCTGACCGGCGACCTCGCCGCGTCCTACGTCGACGGCGTGCAGGAGAACGGCGTCGCCGCCACCCCGAAGCACTACATCGCGAACGACTACGAGACCGACCGCTTCACCGCGTCGACCGAGGTGTCCGACCGTGCCCTCCGCGAGCTGTACCTGCTCGCGTTCGAGAAGGCCGTGACCGAGGCGCACGCCTGGGCGGTCATGTCGTCCTACAACGCGATCAACGGCGTCACGGCGTCCGAGAACGACCTGCTCGAGACGCCACTGAACTCCGAGTGGGGCTTCGACGGCATCGTCGTGTCCGACTGGACCGGCGTCCGCTCGGTCGACTCGGCGAAGGCGTCCCAGGACGTCGCGATGCCCGGCCCGAACCCGTGGTGGAGCGAGGGTCCCCTGCTCGCCGCCGTGCAGGACGGTTCGGTGCCCGAGGCCGCGATCGACCGCAAGGTCCGCCGTATCCTGACCCTGGCCGCCCGCGTCGGCGCACTCGAGGGCTTCGAGCCCGTCGCCGCCGCGCCCGTGCACGTGGAGGACGGCGTCGCGTTCGTCCGCGAAGCCGAGGCCGAGGGCACCGTGCTCGTCCGCAACACCGGGATCCTGCCGCTCGACGCCCCCGCCGTCTCCCGCATCGCGGTGATCGGCCACAACGCCGACCAGGCCCGCACCCAGGGCGGTGGCTCGGCCACGGTCGTGCCGTCGCAGGTCGTCTCGCCGCTCGACGGCATCCGCTCGGCGTTCCCGGGTGCAACGGTCGACTACGCCATCGGCGCGGTCGTGCAGGAGGGCATCGCGGAGTTCCCGCTGTCCACCATCACGAACCCGGGCACCGGCGAGCCCGGCGCACGCGTCGCCTTCGTCAAGGACGGCGAGGAGCTGTACGTCGAGGACCGTCGTGCCACGGCGCTGTTCTGGTTCGGCGGCGACGCCCCGACGCGCGAGGCCGACCGGCTCGACATCACCACGACCTACACCGCACCCTCGACCGGGACCGTCCGGATCGGCATCGGCGCGGCCGGACACTCCCGCATGTGGATCGACGGGTCGCTCGTCCTCGACGAGTTCGTCGGGTTCGAGGGCGACCAGCTCGGCGCCGCGTTCCTCAACCCGCCGGCGCGGTCGGTGCCGGTGTCGGTGACGGCCGGCCAGGACGTCGCGATCCGCATCGAGTACGACGTCGTCCAGGACGAGACCCTCGGCGGCGTGCTGGCCTACCAGTTCGGCACCGAGCCGAGCGACGAGGACCCGTCGGTGCTCATCGAGGCAGCCGTCGCGGCCGCCACCGGCGCGGACGTCGCGGTCGTCGTGGTCGGCACCAACTCGAAGGTCGAGTCCGAGGGCTACGACCGCTCGTCGCTCGCACTCCCGGGGCACCAGGACGACCTCGTCCGCGCGGTCGCCGCGGCGAACCCGAACACGGTGGTCGTCGTGAACGCCGGTTCGCCGGTCGAGATGCCGTGGCGGGACGACGTCGCCGCGGTCCTGCTCACCTGGTTCGGTGGTCAGGAGTACGGCAACGCGCTCGCCGACGTCCTCACGGGCGCCGCGGAGCCCGGCGGTCGTCTGCCCACCACCTGGCCGGCCGCGATGGCGGACGTGCCCGTGCTCGACGTCACCCCGGCGCACGGCAAGGTGTCCTACGACGAGGGCGTGCACATCGGCTACCGCGCGTGGCTCCGTGCCGGGACCACCCCCGCGTACCCCTTCGGCCACGGCCTCGGCTACACGACCTGGACGATCGACGGTGTCTCCGCGACGCCGACCGTGCGCGAGGGCGACGCCGTCATCGTGACGGCGACGGTCGCGAACACGGGCGACCGTGCCGGCAAGCACGTCGTGCAGGTGTACGCGTCGCGGGAGTCCTCGGCCGTCGACCGTCCGGTCCGCTGGCTCGTCGGGTTCGCACCCGTGCGACTCGGTGCGGGCGAGTCGACCGAGGTCTCGATCGAGGTCCCGGCCCGGGCGTTCGCGCACTGGGACGGCGCCTGGGCCTACGAACCGGGCGCGTTCACCCTGCACGTCGGCGCATCCGTCGCAGCCGAATCCGGCACCGTGACCCTCGAACTGGCGTGATTTCGTCCGGTTTCCGCGCGGAACCAAGCTGCGTTCAGTAACATCGTCCTGCGCCTGACGGCTGGTTACCGTCGACGCGCGCACCGCGAAGGGATCGCCACGTGTGCGACACGGCCTCCTGATCCGGCCGATGGAGCCCTGGCGGTCCTGGTGCGTCCAGAATGCGTCCCCGCGTCCGCGCGGGGGCGCATTCGTTCGTTCACGGGGTGCGGTGTCGCGCCGCAACCGGTTGCTTCGTCCAGTCTGGGAAAAAGGTGTGACCGAACGTCAACTTTCGGGGCCACGAACCGCAATCCGGTGTGACAAACCGGCGGGTAGGTGAAACGATGGGTCCACCATCCCGTACGGATCAGGGACGAGATGGTCATCCGGCAGGGGCTCCCGGGGAGCCTCACCAACCCCTGGTGCGAGCCCCGCCGGATGCCCTTGCTCTCAGTGGTCGCGGACGGCCGGCGCGATCTCCTCCGCGACGATGCGCAGGATCCGCTCGTGGGACGCCGCGTCGCCGTTCGCCGGCAGGGTGATGACGAGTTCGTCGGTCGCCCGCACGGCCGGGTCGGCCAGCAGGGCGTCGACGATGGCGGACGGCTCGCCGGAGACGACCGTGCTGAAGCGGAACGGCGGGTTCCCGGAGAGCGGTCGCCCCTCGTCGTCCATGCCGCTCGCGTAGCCGGTGAGGAACTCCTCGTGCACGGCCCGGTCGTGCTCGTCGAGCAGCGGCACGACGATCCGCCCGACGGCGACCTTCGGGGTGCGGTCCGGGTGGAGCTCGGCGAACCGCGCGCGGTACGCCTGGATCTGGTCCGCCTGCGCCTCGGCGAACGGTGCGCCGGTGTCCTCGGTGTTGAGCGTCGAGCAGTGCAGGAGCAGGCCCTTCTCGGCCGTCCTGACCGCGGTGCCCATGCTGCCGCCGCCCCACCAGACACGATCGCGGAGCGCGGGACTGAGGGGCTGCAGGGTCAGGTCGGCGCCGGCGGGGATGCTCTCGTAGCCCTTCCCCGCGCTGCCGAGCGGCTCGCCCTGCAGCACCTCGAGCAGCCGCGCCGCGCGGGCCTCGGCCTCGTCGCGGAAGCTGCGGTCGGAGCCGCCGAACACCGGGTCGAGGATGGGGCCGTACCCGGCGATCCCGGTCGAGATGCCGAGCTGCACGCGGCCCCCGCTCAGCAGGTCGACCGTGCTCGCGTCCTCGGCGAGTCGGATCGGGTCCTCGTAGCGCATGCCGAGGACCGCGGTGCCGAAGCCGATGGTCGAGGTGCGCTGCGCGGCCGCTGCGAAGAAGGTCATCGGACTGGTCAGGAACGGTTCGAAGTGCCGACCGCGGACCCAGCCGGTGCCGTAGCCGAGCGCCTCGGCGGTCTCGAACAGCCGCAGGCCGTCCTCGAGGGCGGCAGCCGCGCCGGCCGTGCCGCCGTGGTTCGGGACGAAGGAGAGGAAGCCGAGTTCGCGCATGGCGCGAGTGTATGCGAACGCATCCACAGACGGCCGGGAGGCGCGGGTCGGGCCCGCACCGCGCCTCCCGGCCGGTGGACCCGCACCTGGGAGGATGGATGCATGACCGACGTCACCACCCAGCCCCCGCTCGTCGCCGCCCTGCCGGCGGCGGTCGACGGTGTCGTCGATCCGGACGCCGTCTACGAGGCGTTCGCGGCCTGGGCCGCCGAGGGCGGTCGCCCGCTCTACCCGGCGCAGGACGAGGCGGTCATCGAACTCGTGTCGGGTGCCAACGTCGTCCTGTCGACCCCCACCGGCACCGGCAAGTCGCTCGTCGCCGCCGGGGCGCACTTCGCCGCCCTCGCCGAGGGCAAGCGGAGCTACTACACGGCGCCGATCAAGGCCCTCGTCTCCGAGAAGTTCTTCCAGCTCGTCGACCTGTTCGGCGCCCAGAACGTCGGCATGGTCACGGGCGACTCGAGCGTCAACGCGGACGCCCCGATCGTGTGCTGCACGGCGGAGATCCTCGCGAACCTCGCGCTGCGGCAGGGCCCGGACGCCGACGTCGACGTGGTCGTGATGGACGAGTTCCACTACTACGGCGACCCCGACCGCGGGTGGGCCTGGCAGGTGCCGCTGCTCGTGCTCGAGCGCGCGCAGTTCCTGCTCATGTCGGCGACGCTCGGCGACGTCACCACGATCGCCGACGACCTCTCGCGCCGGACCGGCCGCCCCACCGCGCGGGTCACCGGCGTCTCGCGGCCGGTCCCGCTGACGTACGAGTACGTGATGACGCCCGTGCAGGAGACCGTCGAACGGCTGCTGGAGGAGGGCAAGGCGCCGATCTACATCGTGCACTTCGCCCAGGCGGCCGCGCTCGAACGGGCGCAGGCGCTCATGTCGGCGCGCGTCGCGTCACGCGAACGCCGCGATGCGATCGCGGACGCGATCGCTGGCTTCCGGTTCAGCGCGGGGTTCGGGCAGACCCTGTCGCGACTCATCCGAGCGGGCATCGGCGTCCACCACGCGGGCATGCTGCCGAAGTACCGACGACTCGTCGAGCAGCTCGCCCAGCGCGGGCTCCTGCCGGTCATCTGCGGCACCGACACCCTCGGTGTCGGCATCAACGTGCCGATCCGCTCGGTGCTGCTCACCGGACTGACGAAGTTCGACGGCACGAAGATGCGCCAGCTGTCCGCCCGCGAGTTCCACCAGATCGCCGGACGTGCCGGCCGGGCCGGGTACGACACCGAGGGCGACGTCGTCGCCGAGGCGCCGGAACACGACATCGAGAACGCCCGCGCCGTCGCCAAGGCCGGTGACGACCCGAAGAAGAAGAACAAGATCAAGCGCAAGAAGGCGCCGGACGGCTTC
Organism: Curtobacterium sp. LFS084; assembly: GCF_047977705.1. Classification (NCBI taxonomy): domain Bacteria; kingdom Bacillati; phylum Actinomycetota; class Actinomycetes; order Micrococcales; family Microbacteriaceae; genus Curtobacterium; species Curtobacterium sp. LFS084. Next base: position 248,140 of record NZ_JBFPFM010000002.1, on the reverse strand, counting down.
GTGTCGTGGGGACAGGCGTCCTTCGAGCGGCTCATCGCGGCCGAGCCGGAGCCCATGGCGTCCAGGATGCGGATCACGCACGCGATGGTGCTCTCGGTCGTCGCACGCGGCGGCTCGGCGTTCGAGTCCGTCCGGTCGCTCGTCTTCGACAACCACGAGCCCCGGTCGCGGCAGCTCGCGATGGCACGGCGGGCACTGACGATCGCGCGGACGCTCATCAACGCCCGGGTCATCGAGAAGGTCGACGGCCAGTACCGGTTGACCGTCGACATCGCACCGAACTTCGCGCTGAACCAGCCGCTCTCACCGTTCGCACTCGCCGCGTTCGAGCTGCTCGACCCCGAGTCGCCGAGCTACGCGCTCGACATGGTGTCGATCGTCGAGTCCACCCTCGACGATCCGCGGGCGATCCTCGCGCAGCAGCAGTTCAAGGAGCGTGGCGAAGCGGTCGCCCGCATGAAGCGGGAAGGCATCGAGTACGAGGAGCGGATGGAGCTGCTCGAGGAGGTCACCTGGCCTCGCCCGCTGTCCGAGCTGTTGGAGGCGGCGTACGAGGCGTACGCCGCCGAGCAGCCGTGGGTCCTCGACTTCGCGCTCTCGCCCAAGTCCGTCGTCCGCGACGTGTACGAGCGCGCGATGACGTTCGGCGACTTCGTGCGGTTCTACCAACTCACCCGCTCCGAGGGGCTCGTGCTCCGCTACCTGTCCGACGCCTACCGCACGATGCGGCAGACGATCACCGAGGAGCAGCGCACGCCCGAGCTGGACGACCTCATCGAGTGGCTCGGCGAGGTCGTCCGGCAGACCGACTCCTCGCTCGTCGACGAGTGGGAGGCGCTGATGAACGGGGACGTGGCGCTCGCCGAGGCGGAGCACGAGGAGATCGCGCCGCCGCAGCCCGCGCGCCTGACCGGCAACCCGCGCGCCTTCCGGGTGCTCGTGCGGAACGCGCTGTTCCAGCGCGTGCTGCTCGCAGCGGCCGACGACGTCGCCGGGCTCGCAGCGCTGGACGGCACCGCGGGCTTCGACGAGGACGCCTGGGACGCCGTGCTCGAGGAGTACTACGACCAGCACGACACGATCGGGATCGATGCCGACGCCCGGTCGATGCAGTACCTGGTGCTCGACGAGGCCGGGGCGACCGGGGTGTCCGGTTCGGCTGGCGCGTCGGGCTCGGCGCGCGTCTGGCGTGCGCGGCAGATCTTCGCCGACCCCGCGGGCGACAAGGACTTCGGGTTCTCCGCCACGATCGACCTCGACGCGTCGGACGCGGCGGGCGAGGCCGTGATCCGGGTGACCGAGATCGGGCGGTTCGACGGCTGGTCGGACGTGGACGTCGACTGATGCGCGTGGTGCGCTGATGGCGGTGGTGCGCGAGCTCGGCGGCTCGTCGGCCGACGGTGACGTCGCCGCGCTGCAGGACCTGCTCGAGTCGGTGCCGGACTACGCGTTGCGGATCACCGGGTACCCGCCGGGGCCGTCCGACGCGCTGAGTGCCCTGCTGTCGGTGCCGGACGGGTTCGATCCGGCGGGCAAGGCCGGCCTCGGGCTCTGGGAGGGGGAGCGGCTCGTGGCGTTCGCGGACGTGTTGCTCGGGTACCCGACGCCCGCTGTCGCGTACATCGGGCTGCTGGTCGTCCGAGGGGACGCGCACGGACGCGGGCTCGGACGGGCGATGCACGACGCGGTCATCGGCTTCGTGCGATCGGCGCCCGCCGCCGCACGGGTGGACCGCTTGCGCCTCGGGATCGTCGGGACGAACGCATCGGTGGCGGAGCCGTTCTGGTGGGCGCTCGGCTACCGGCCGACCGGTGAGACGAAGCCGTACCGCTACGACCACCTGGAGAGCACCGTCGCTCTGTGGGAACGCGCACTCTGACCTCCGGGTACGTTCGACCGCGACCCTGCGCCGACCGGTGTGCGGTCCAACCGAGAGGACCTGCCATGCGCATCGGATCGAGCATCGCCCTGATCGTCATCGGCGCCATCGTGGCGTTCGCCCTGAACATCCAGGTCGCCGGCGTGGACCTGCGATTGATCGGCTACATCCTGATGGCCGCCGGCGTCGTGCTGCTGGTCATCAGCCTCGCGGTGGCGTTCGGTGGACGCCGGACGACGACCACGACCCGGAGCGGGGTCGACCCGGCGTCGGGGGAGCAGATCACCCGCCAGGACCGGCGCGACGGGACGTACTGACCGGCGCTGTCGTGCGCGCCCGCTGTCGTGGGCGCCGGCCGACGCGCACGGGGGCTCGTCAGAACAGGGTCGCGGGTGGCGTCGCCTCGGGCAGCGCTGCCGGCTCGGTGACCGGGGCCCCGGGCCAGCCCGGCCCGTGCGGTACTTCGGTGCCCTGCTGGTAGGCGGTCGCCGCACCGCGGGCACGGACGTCCGCCGCCTCGTTCATCTCGTGCCCGACGTGCCCGCGGACCCACTCGAACGTGACCTTCCGGCCCTGCAGCTCGGCGTCGAGCTCCTTGATGATCTCGACGTTCAGCACGGGCTTGCCGTCGGCCTTGCGCCAGCCCTTCCGCTTCCAGCCCGCGAGCCACTCGGTGCACGCCTTGATCGCGTACTGGCTGTCGCACAGGATGTGCAGCGGCTCGCCGGTGTCCTTCGTCGCACGGAGCAGCTGGAGGACGGCGGTCAGCTCGCCCTGGTTGTTCGTGGCGTTCGGCCACCCTCCGGCCGCCCAGCGGTCGTCGTCGACGTACCAGGCCCAGCCGGCCGGGCCGGGGTTGCCGAGGGCTGAGCCGTCTGCTGCGGCGACGATCGTCACGGTGGGACCTCCTGGGGTGTGGCGAGTGCTGGTCAACCGTAACGGACCGCACGGACCTTCCCGGAGTCAGCGGTTGGCGGGGGAGATGTTGACGGTGGCGTCCTCGTTCAACCACTTGTCCCCGCGGAGCTCGAGGTAGGGGTTCATCCACTCGAACTGTTCGGGGGTGACGCCGAAGCGCTTCGACACCGTGGTGAGGTCGTCGCCGTGCGACACCATGTACCAGGTGGGCGTGCCGTCGACGTCCTTCACGTACCCGTACGCACCCGGGCGGGCCTTCCCGACGGTGACGCGCAGGTCCGGGTAGGGGTTCGGGATCTTCCACGCCAGCTTGCCGACCGCGAGCACGGAGCCGACCCACGGACGGTCCGCATCACTGCTGCCGTCGCCGGACGACATCGGCACCAGGACGGCGCTCGCCAGGTAGTCGGGCCGTGCGCCGGCGTCGAGCGTGTACGAGACGGGTGGTGTGGCCGCGTCCCACTGCAGGAACCCACGGGCGACCGCGTCGTAGCCGTCCTGGAACCCGGCGACGCGGTGGCGGAACTGGATCGACATCGGCTGCGGGTTCGTCGTCCGGTAGTCCGAGAGGTGCACCGTGAACACGCCGTCGGCATCTGCGGTGACGCGCACGTGGATCGACGTGTCCCCGGTCTTCGACACGACGTCGGTCTCGGCCGCGACCGTCCCGGCGGGGAGCACCTGTTCGGACGTCGGGGACGGCGAGGGAGCAGGCCGCTCGGTGTCGTCCGGTCCCTGCACGGCCAGTCGGGTCGGGGTCGGCACGGGGTCGGGTCCGCTGAACACCGAGCAGCCGGTCAGCACGATCGCCGCGACCGCCGAGACCAGCACCACCGCGGTGGCCCGTCCCTTCGTCACCGAACGTCGCATGATCCCCCTCGTCCCCGGCCGGCGTCGGATCACGCGCGGCCCGCTGGGATCGTAGCGTGGGCCCGGGGCGATCCCGGGGCTCGTGACCGGATCGGTACGGACGGTGACCGGGTGCGCCGATCGGACTGCCCGGTGCACCCGCTCGGGGTCCGGGGCCTACGGTCGGCGCCATGAGCGACAGCATCCCCGACGTCCCGGGCCCCGAGGACTCCGACGACCGAGCACGAACCGACGCGATGCGCGACCGGGTGCAGCACGAGGGCGCGGAGGGCACCGGGGAGCACCAGCAGCGGGCAGCCGACACCTCGTACAGCCCGTCCAGCGAACGGGAGACCCGGGCGGCGCAGACCGACCAGCGGGACGACGCCGAGCTCGAGGCCGACGGCATCGACCCGTCGAGGATCGTCGCCGCACCGGGGACCGGCGGCGCCGACGATGCAGGCGACGTCGAACCCGAGCCCGGCGACCTGCACCTGCCGTGGCAGTCGGAGGAGGACCGGCGGGGCTGAGGGTCCGGGGTACGGATCGCCCAGGCCGCCGGCGTAGCGTCCCGCGCATGCCGGTCCCGTGGATGGAGCGCACTGGTCGGACCCCGGGCGGGGTCGTCGGTGCGTGGTTCAACGTCGTCGTCTGCGCAGTGCTCGTCATCGGACTGCCGCTGAGCGTGCTGAGCCGTGGGCACGACCTCGCGCACATCGCCTTCGCGATCGTCCTGACGGCGATCGCGGTCACCCTGGAGGTCGTGTTCGTCCGGAACCTCCGGCAGCAGATCGAGCGGAGGCGGGGTCGGTGACCGGCGCGACCTGGTTCGGCATCGGTGCGGTCGTCGTGGCGCTGTGGGGTGTGACGATCGCGGTGTTCAACCGGTGGGCGCAGTCCATCGGTGGCGACGAGCTCGCGAACGGGAGGCCACTCACGCCGCGGTTCGTCCGGGTGATCGGCATCTTCCTCGCAGTCGTGGGGACCGGGATCGCCGTGATCGCCTTCAGTGGGCTGCTCCCGACCGGCTGAGCGCCTCAGGACACCGAGTCCGGGTGGGACCCCGTGCGCTGCCCCGACTCGAGCGACGCGATCGCCGCCAGGTCGTCGTCGGTCAGCACGAACCCGTCGACGTCGAGGTTCGACCGGATCCGCGACGGCGTCACCGACTTCGGCAGCACCACCACGTCCTGCTGCACGTTCCAGCGCACGAGCACCTGCGCGACGCTCACCCCGTGGGCGTCCGCGATGCCGGTGAGGACCGGCTCGTCGACGAGTCGCCCGCGGCCGAGCGGCGACCAGGCCTCGGTCACGATGCCGTGCTGTGCGTGGAAGGCCACCAGCTCGCGCTGCGGCAGCCATGGGTGCCGCTCGACCTGGTTCACCGCGGGGACCTCGCCGGTCTCGTCGATGATCCGCTCGAGGTGCGGCACCTGGAAGTTCGAGACGCCGACGCTCCGAGCGCGGCCAGACGCGCGCAGCTCGACGAGTGCGCGCCAGGTGTCGACGTAGCGGTCGTTCGCGGCGGCCGGCCAGTGGATCAGGTACAGGTCGACGGTGTCGAGCCCGAGCCGCTCGAGGCTCGCGTCGAACGCTCGCAGGGTCGCGTCGCGCCCCTGGTGGTCGTTCCACACCTTCGTCGTCACGAAGACGTCGTCACGGTCGAGCCCGGAGGCGCGGATCGCCTTCCCGACACCGGTCTCGTTGCCGTACATCTCGGCGGTGTCGACGTGCCGGTAGCCGGCGTCGAGCGCGAGACCGACGGCCGTCGCGGCCTCGGCGTCGTCGACCTTGTAGACGCCGAAGCCGACGGCGGGGATCGAGGTGCCGTCGCGGAGGGGGACTGAGGTGACCATGCACCCATCCTGCCGATCGTGGCGGGGATGCGCCGCGCCTCCAGGCCGGGCGTCGGTCGTGCGTCGTTCCTTCCCAGAACGGCTGCGATGGAGAGTGGGAACGGGCGTACCTGGTCGGGACTTCCGACCAGGTACGCCCGTTTCGACCAGGTACGCGGGCCCGGGGCACGCCGCGGCTACGTGGGGATGTTGACCGGCTCGGTGTCGGGGATGGGGCTCGCGTCGCGACCGCGCAGGTCGGGCAGCCAGCGCTTCGTGACCAGCGGGAGCACGACGCCCACCGCGGCCATCACCGCGCCGACCATCATCCCGCCGGTGGCGCCCTGGCTGTCGATGAGGAACCCGGCGACGGCGGACCCGCCCGCCGCGCCGATGAGCTGTCCGGTGCCCATCCACCCGTAGGCCTCGGCGGTGTCGGAGAACTTCACCGTCGCCGAGACCGAGCCGAACATGACCGCGAGGGCCGGGGCGATGCCGGCACCGGCGATGACGAGGGCGAGGCAGAGCCACCAGAAGTCCGTGCCACCGACGGCCAGGGCGAGGCCGACGAACACGATGGACATGCGCGTCCACAGGGTGTTGCGCGAGATCGGCAGGTGGCCGAGGGTCAGGCCGCCGATGAGCGACCCGACCGCGAACACCGCGAGGACGATGCCGGCGTTCGGGCTGCCCTCGCCGAAGACGCTCGTGACGCTCGCCTCGACCGCGGCACAGGCCCCGATCAGGAGGAGACCGGTGAGGGTGGCGACGACGACCGACGGCCGCCTCAGGACGACGCCGAACGCGCGCTTCGACCGTGGGATGCGGACGCGGCCGAGCTCGGGGGAGGCGATGAACCACGTGCCGCCCACCACGAGGAACACCATCGCGAGGACGATCGCCTCGATCGTGCCGATCTGCGTCGCGACGAACGTGGTGATGACCGGGCCGGCGACCCAGATGAGTTCCTGCGCGCTCGCGTCGAGGGAGAAGAGGGGTGTCAGCTGCGACGAGGTCACCATCTTCGGGTAGATGGTGCGCACCGCGGGCTGCACGGGCGGGACGGCGAGACCGCCCAGGAACCCCACGACCACGTAGGCCCACAGCGGCATGACGACGAACGCGATCACCCCCATGCTCACGAGCGCGACGAGGCTCGTCAGCACGAGCACCGGACGCATGCCCCAGCTGCCCATCCACCGGCTGGTGAGCGGTCCCGCGATCGCCTGGCCGACGCTCGTCGTCGCGAGCACGAGGCCGGCTGCGCCGTACGAGCCGAAGACGTGCTCGACGTGCAGCAGGTAGGCCAGCGACAGCATGCCGAACGGGAAGCGTGCGGTGAGCTGCGCGGCGATGACGCGACCGACGCCGGGCGTCTTGAGGAGGGGACCGTACGTGCTCACGCCACGAGTGTACGGACCGGACGGATCGCCCTGTCACCCGTCCGGGGGAGGTGGACGGCGGCGGCTCGCGGACGGGTTGTGGAGGGGTTGCTGCGACACGCCGAGCGAGTGCAGTGCACACCCGTGGAGAGATGTGTCCACAAGGTGTGGAGGAGTGTCGGTGGCCGGTGCCAGAGTGGCGGAATCACGGGCCTCTCCGAACTGTTCACACTGTGGAGGGCGTTGTGGAGAACTACACGGCTGTAACACTTTCTCTTGTGGTCGGTCCCGGTGTCGGCCACTAGATGTAGTATCGAGTCACCGGAAAGCACCTGCCCGGAAACGTCGGTCACGACGGGTTCCACAGGGGTGGGAGCACCGGTCCACAGGCACCAGCACGACCCACACACAGCAACGCAAGCGCGTACCACCACCAGGGGAGATCATGGCCGTCACCGTCTACACCAAGCCGTCCTGCGTCCAGTGCACCGCGACGTACCGGGCGCTCGACAACAAGGGCATCCAGTACGAAGTGCACGACGTCTCCACCGACGAGGCCGCGCTCGAGCACGTCAAGAGCCTCGGCTACCTGCAGGCGCCCGTCGTCGTCACCGACGACGACCACTGGTCGGGCTTCCGTCCCGACAAGATCGCGACGCTCAGCGCCGAACTCGCGTAGTTCGTCCCACGTCCGCGGGTGGTGACCCGAGCTCGTTCAGGAGGCTCGGATCACCACCGCAGGACACCCACGGTCCGTCTGTCCGCACCTTCCACGAGGAGCGCACCATGAGCCGACTGGTCTACTTCTCGAGCGTGTCCGGGTACACCGCGCGCTTCGTCGAGAAGCTCGGCCGCGACGCGGACCGGATCCCGCTCTACCCGAACGACCCGTTCCTCCACGTGGACGAGCCGTACGTGCTGGTGCTGCCCACCTACGGCGGCGGCAACGGACAGGGCGCGGTCCCCAAGCAGGTCATCAAGTTCCTCAACGACGAACGCAACCGCTCGCTCATCCGCGGCGTGATCGTCGGGGGGAACACGAACTTCGGCGAGGCGTACGGCCTCGCAGGGGACGTCATCGCACGCAAGTGCAACGTCCCCGTCCTCTACAGATTCGAACTCTTCGGGACTCCTGACGACGTGTCAGCGGTCAACACAGGATTGGATGCATTTTGGACGCAGCAGTTGCAGACGTCGATCTGACGTCGCCGCAGACGGGGATGGACTACCACTCCCTCAACGCGATGCTCAACCTCTACGACGCGGACGGGAACATCCAGTTCGACAAGGACCGTGAGGCCGCGAAGCAGTTCTTCCTGCAGCACGTCAACCAGAACACCGTCTTCTTCCACAACCTGAAGGAGCGGCTCGACTACCTGGTCGAGAACGAGTACTACGAAGCCGCGACGATCGAGCAGTACTCGCTCGACTTCATCCAGCGGCTCAACGACCTGGCGTACTCGAAGAAGTTCCGGTTCCAGACGTTCCTCGGTGCGTTCAAGTACTACACGAGCTACACGCTCAAGACGTTCGACGGCAAGCGCTACCTCGAGCGCTTCGAGGACCGCGTCGTGATGACCGCCCTCGGCCTCGCACAGGGCAACGAGCAGCTCGCGATCGACCTCGTGGAAGAGATCATCGCCGGCCGCTTCCAGCCCGCGACTCCGACGTTCCTCAACACCGCGAAGGCCCAGCGCGGCGAGCTCGTCTCCTGTTTCCTCCTCCGCATCGAGGACAACATGGAGTCGATCTCGCGCGGCATCAACTCCTCGCTGCAGCTCTCGAAGCGCGGCGGCGGCGTGGCCCTGCTCCTCTCCAACATCCGCGAGGCCGGCGCCCCGATCAAGCAGATCGAGAACCAGTCCTCGGGGATCATCCCCGTGATGAAGCTGCTGGAAGACTCCTTCTCCTACGCGAACCAGCTCGGCGCGCGTCAGGGTGCCGGTGCGGTCTACCTCAGCGCCCACCACCCGGACATCATGCGGTTCCTCGACACCAAGCGTGAGAACGCCGACGAGAAGATCCGCATCAAGACGCTGTCCCTCGGCGTCGTCGTGCCGGACATCACGTTCGAGCTCGCGAAGAACAACGAGGACATGTACCTGTTCTCGCCGTACGACGTCGAGAAGGTCTACGGCGTCCCGTTCGGTGACGTCCCGATCTCCGAGAAGTACCGCGAGATGGTCGACGACTCGCGCATCAAGAAGACGAAGATCAAGGCGCGCGACTTCTTCACCACCATCGCCGAGATCCAGTTCGAGTCGGGCTACCCGTACATCGTGTTCGAGGACACGGTGAACAAGGCGAACCCGATCAAGGGTCGGATCAACATGTCCAACCTGTGCTCGGAGATCCTGCAGGTCAACACCCCGACCACGTTCAACGAGGACCTCTCGTACAACGAGATCGGCAAGGACATCTCCTGCAACCTCGGCTCGCTGAACATCGCGCTCACGATGGACTCGCCGGACTTCGGCCGCACCATCGAGACCGCCATCCGCGGCCTCACCTCGGTGTCGCAGATGTCGCACATCACGTCGGTGCGTTCCGTCGAGGACGGCAACGACAAGTCGCACGCCATCGGCCTCGGCCAGATGAACCTGCACGGCTACCTCGCTCGTGAGCGCGTGTACTACGGCTCCGAAGAGGGCATCGACTTCACGAACATCTACTTCTACACGGTGCTCTTCCACGCCCTGCGTGCGTCGAACAAGATCGCCATCGAGACCGGCGAGACCTTCGACGGCTTCCGTGACTCGAAGTACGCGTCGGGTGAGTTCTTCGACAAGTACACCGACCAGGAGTGGACGCCGGCGACCGCCCGCGTCGCGGAGCTGTTCGCCAACGCGAACATCACCATCCCGACGCAGGACGACTGGAAGGCGCTGAAGGCGTCCGTCCAGGAGCACGGCATCTACAACCAGAACCTGCAGGCCGTCCCGCCGACCGGTTCGATCTCGTACATCAACCACTCGACGTCGTCGATCCACCCGATCGCGTCGAAGATCGAGATCCGCAAGGAAGGCAAGCTCGGTCGCGTCTACTACCCGGCGCCGTTCATGACGAACGACAACCTGGACTACTACCAGGACGCGTACGAGATCGGTGCCGAGAAGATCATCGACACCTACGCCGCGGCGACGCAGCACGTGGACCAGGGCCTGTCCCTGACGCTGTTCTTCAAGGACACCGCCACCACGCGCGACATCAACAAGGCGCAGATCTACGCATGGCGCAAGGGCATCAAGACGATCTACTACATCCGTCTGCGGCAGCTCGCGCTCGAGGGCACCGAGGTCGAGGGCTGCGTCTCCTGCATGCTCTGATCGCTCACGCGATCACCTTTTGGACTGGAGGCGCGGGGCGGCCCCGCACCGCGCCTCCAGTCCGTCACTTAGTCACCATCTCTTGAAGGAAACGTGCGTTGGTCGAGAAGCTGAAGCTCATTGATCGGGTCCAGGCCATCAACTGGAACCGCATCCAGGACGACAAGGACGTCGAGGTCTGGAACCGCCTCGTCAACAACTTCTGGCTGCCCGAGAAGGTGCCGCTGTCGAACGACGTGCAGTCGTGGAACACGCTGACGCCGGCCGAGCAGAAGCTGACCATGCGCGTCTTCACCGGCCTGACCCTGCTCGACACCATCCAGGGCACCGTCGGCGCCGTGTCGCTCATCCCCGACGCGGTCACCCCGCACGAAGAAGCCGTCTACACGAACATCGCGTTCATGGAGTCGGTGCACGCCAAGAGCTACTCGTCGATCTTCTCGACCCTCGCGTCGACGCCCGAGATCGATGAAGCCTTCCGCTGGTCCGAGGAGAACCCGAACCTGCAGAAGAAGGCGTCCATCGTCATGGACTACTACCAGGGCGACCAGCCGCTGAAGCGCAAGGTCGCTTCGACGCTGCTCGAGTCGTTCCTGTTCTACTCCGGCTTCTACCTGCCGATGCACTGGTCGTCGCGGGCGAAGCTCACGAACACCGCCGACCTCATCCGCCTGATCATCCGTGACGAAGCCGTCCACGGGTACTACATCGGGTACAAGTACCAGAAGGGGCTCGAGCATCTCACGCAGGCCGAGCGCGACGAACTGAAGGACTACACGTTCTCGCTGCTCTTCGAGCTGTACGAGAACGAGGTGCAGTACACGCAGGACCTCTACGACGAGGTCGGGTTGACCGAGGACGTCAAGAAGTTCCTGCACTACAACGCCAACAAGGCGCTGATGAACCTGGGCTACGAGCCGATGTTCCCGAAGAACATCACGGACGTGAACCCGGCCATCCTGTCGGCCCTGTCGCCGAACGCTGACGAGAACCACGACTTCTTCTCGGGGTCGGGCTCGTCGTACGTGATCGGCAAGGCCGTGAACACCGAGGACGAGGACTGGGACTTCTGATCCAGATCTGACTCACGGGGACGCCCCGCTGGCTTCGGCTGGCGGGGCGTTCTTCGTTCGCGGCCGTCGTCGCTGGTGCGGTCGTATGGCGGGCCCTCAACGAGATTCAATTCGGACGGGGTATGTGCGACACGGCTGCTGCAGTGCGCGCGGGACAGGAGGGTGCGTCCGCTGAAGGACCGGCTATCGGACGCTTCTTCGACGGCTTGCCGAAGCTGTGCTTCTACGACGTTGCTTCGTCGCTCGATCGGTGCTGGCGCTCTTCACCGTCGTGGAGCCAGTCCTCGATGATCGATCGGGCGTGGGCTCGGTCACTGTCTGTGGGGGCGGTGATCATGGCGGCGCGGCGGACGAACGCCCACATCAGCGTCTCTCGCGGTACTCCTCCGACGCTGCGCCAGTCGATCGCCGGGAATCGCTCGACGCTAACGACCTGCACTCGTCGGATTCGAGTGGTGAGCAGGTAGTCGCGGAGCACCAGCTCGTCCTCGTGGAGGTCGATGCCGGCCGGGACCCCGCGGACCGCGATGAGAGCGGCGACGCCCACGAGCAGGAGAGCGAAGAGCCAGTCACGGACGTCCTCAACCAGGACGACGACCGCGAGCACCGTGAGCACGGCTGCGCCTGCTCCGAGTGTGACGCGTGTCACGACGGGTACCGGAACGTCTCGCCGTGTCCGCACCGCCTCACGCATCGTTCGCGACGGTGAACGCGGCCACGGGCCCCGCCACCAGGACGATGAACCCAGCCACGAACCACGGGATGGCGGGGGGAGCCCACCGTTGCTGCCCCCACCCGTGGTGCCGCACGGTCTTGACCACGGCAACCACGAGAAGTGCCGTTCCGATCACCACGCCCGCGATCAGGATCGGCAGGAACAGGTCAGCTCCGTTCATGGCTCGACTGTAGACATCACCCGCCCGTTGGCGGGCTGGATCTGTGCTGACTGGCCAGCCGACCGCGACGCCGCAGAAGTGTCCGGGACCCCATCGATCAACGGGATAGCGTGCTTGTGTGGACACGTGACTAGAGCCGTGAGGGGTTCCACGCTCGTCGAAGTGGCGCTGCCGGACGTACCCAGCGTCGTGCGGGCTGCCGTGGCGCGGTTGCCCCACGCATCCGTCTCCGAGCTCGACGGCAATGGGGCGACACTCACGCAACGCTCGGGCGTCTTGATTCCTCGTGTCGAGGTCATCTCGCTCGCGTTCCGGCGAACACCGCATGCGGACTCTGAGGTCGTGATCGTCAGCGCTCGGCGGAGTGGCCTGCCCGCGCCCGACACGGTTCTCTCGCAATTCGAGCAGTCCCTTCTGACTTCGATTCGCGCGGCAGGACTACGCCAGGCAGCGGCCTGGCGGTGACGGTGTGATGTGGGTCCTTGGGGACAGTCGCGCGTTGCCGGTCATCGATGCTGACTATGCAGTGATGACCGGCAACGTTGCGCAGCACATTTCCGATGGAGACTGGCAGCGGACGCTCGCCGATCTTCACCACGCACTTCGCGCCGGAGGCACCCTCGCGTTTGAGAGCCGTAACCCTGCCGCGGGAGCGTGGCGTACGTGGTCCTCATCAGAGCGCTCCGTCCGCGAAACCGCGAGCGGTCCCTTGGAAGAGTGGTTGGAGGCGAAGGAGACTGCGCCGGGAGTTGTTCGCCTGGTCGCTCACAACGCCTTCGTTGGTACAGGTGAACTTCTCACGTACACGGAGGACCTGTTCTTTCGGGAGCTGAGCGAGCTTGGGGATCAACTCGACGTCGCGGGCTTTGATCTCACTTCGGTGTACGGCGACTGGCAGCGCGGGCCGGTCACGGACTCGTCTGAAGTTATGGTCCTGGTGGCCACTGCCCGGTAGAGGATCCGCTTGCGAGCGTTCGAGTGTGTCTCTCGCCCGCCGCTTCGCCGCTCTCAACGTCAGCCCTATCCGTGCCCGCTGGCTAAGCTCGGTCGCATGATCCAGTCGATCCTGTTCGGTGTCTTCGGCGTGATTGTCGGGCTCGCCTTCACGGTTTTCGGGGCTCGGATCGCACGCGTGCTTCGTGCCTCACAGGCCAAGGCGTTTGGCGAGGCAGCAGGCCGGATGGTCACGCCGACCTTCGTCCAGATGATCGGAATTTTCTTCGTCCTGGTCGGAGGATTCATGGTCTTTCTCGCCCTCACCGGCCGCGCCTAGCGACAAGAGGGACTATCAGGAGCTGCGGATGCGGACCCCATCCGAAGGCGATCGGCGTACAAGACGACGTCAGAGCCCTCTCCTCGCCTGCCATCGGTTGACGAAGAACACGACCAGACCGATGCCCGCAAGGCCGGCACCCACGAGAAGCTCATCGGGCCCGAGGCGGTTGACGAGGTCGAAGACCCCTCGAACTACCAAGACCACTCCCACCACAACGCCAACCAACGGGAGAACGTCCCGGAGAGGGTTTGGTCGCAGCGTTCGGAAGCGACGTGGAGTCCCACTCGTTTCGTCCTCGTCCGTCATCTGACCAGCATCCTCCTGCGCGGAAGCGTCCGGCAGCGTATCGTGTATTGGAATGGTCAGTGGTGGTTAGGGACCCGGCGTGCCGTAAGCGGTCAGGGGAGAGTCAGCTCCGCCGACATCTGCTGTCTGGTGTCTGCTTCGAACCAGCTCACCGCGATCCGGCGAAGTGACAGCGTCAGTCGCGGTGACGTGTGAAAGACGCCGGCCTGGCCGGCGTCGAGGTTGCCGAGGCTACCTCCGACGAGGAGGGCTGCATGCTCGGAGGGAACGGCGCTGATCTGCACGTCCTCAGCGCTAACGTTTCCGGCGTTTCGCAGCCGGTACGAGTGCGCGTCTGCGCGTTCCTCGATTGCCCACTCCACCTTCGCGTGCAGGGCATCTTCGTACACGCGGACGAGGTCGACGTCTGGCTCAGAAGCGACCGCAGCCATCTTTTCGACGGCCTCCGCAATCCGCTCACCCGAATCTGCGCTGCGCGATAGGGCTGCTGCTGCGTCCGCTCGAGCGTCGTTGGCAACACTCTCTGACTCGTCCGCCTTCTTGCGTGCCGCGAGAGCGACGAAGAAGCCGATTACGCCTCCGGCCAGCCCAAGGGCCGCCAAGATGTCTGAAAGTGCCATGGCCCGATCCTTGCAGCTCGCGCCGTCCGGTAGCGGACCGGCTATCGGACGGCCGCCGCCCCGGTCCTGGGCAGTATCCGTTTCCCTGATTGTCGAGCCGTTACGGTCGACAGATGATGCGAGCAGTGATCCTGGTGGGAGTCGCCGTCGGATGCGTGGTGGCGATCGCCGCAATCGTCTTCACGATCAGGGACATCCGAGCTGGCCGGTCGATGTCTCGTCGAGCGATCGGAACTTTCTGCGCGGCCGGGCTCATCATGAGTGCCACCATCGCCTACGCCGTCGCCACGCCTGCATCGTCCTGACCCCTGCGTCGTCAGCCTCGGGCTGGAGCACCTGTCCGCTGACCGATCGGCTATCGGACGGCCGACCGCTCCGAGGCGGCGTAGTTTCAGCTCATGTTCGCGGCAGGTGCAAACGGAGACTGGTGGGCACTGCCGGTGCTTGGTGCCATCCTGATCTTCGGTTTGATCCTTGGGTGGTGGCGGAAGAAAAACGGCCGCGAGTAGCCAGCCCCCGGAGGGTGATTGATCATCCGGCAGTGGCACGGTGTCGGATGAAGCGATACCGGCTTCGCCGCGCCCTGTCGGTCCCGTCAGCGACGACGTCGGAGGATGCCGATCACATCGACGATGGCGATGACGACGACGGCCGCAACGATGAGCCAAACAGGCACGGACATGCCGTGCTGAGAACCAGCGCCGCCGGGAGGGCCGGCGAGCAGCAGCAGAATCGAGTTCACGACGTAGATCTCCAAGTAGTTCAGGTCAGCTTGCCGCCGACGTGTGTGCCGGAGGTCGTTCGGCTAACGAGACGCCATCAGCGGCTGCGCCGAAGGAACAGGACGACCGCTGCGACGACACGACGGCAACGATCGGAACCCAAAGCCAGACGGGGAGGGAGCCTCTGCCCCCTGGGGGCAGCGCGACTGCAATAGGCAATATGGTCACACGCTAGCCACAGCAAGCGTTCGGTGGCCGATCGGCTAGTGGACACTTCCGTTAGCTTCAAGACATGCGACCGACAAGGGCCGAGCGGCGGCTGCGCAACCTCCAGACCCTACTTCTCCTCGGGGCTTTCCTGGCAGCGCTCCTCGCGGCCGTGGTGCTCATGCTCGTGAACGTTCCTCAACCGATCGCCATAGCAATCAGCGTTTTTGGGTACCTCGCCTGCTGGAGAGCGATTCTCCGAGCTGTCCGCCGGCGCAGAGGATCGAGAGAGGACACGCACGACCGCTAGCCGATCCGCCACTGAGACGGGTTGATGATGCGAGCGTCGGCGGACAAGGTCCGGCACACTGTCGCGATGAAGCAGGACGACGCAGACGATCTCTTCCCGCTCGGGCGCCCTGACCGCCACACGCTCTCGATCGACACTCCTGCAGGTTGGAAGGATCTCGCAGTCACCCTGACGTTGTTCGGTCTGACCTTGCCGATGCTCGCTGTCGGCTGGTTCGGCGTCGTGCTCTCGATGATGGCCTTCGACGCCTGTGCTGGCGGGGGTTGCAACGACACCGCCGGATCGGTCGCCTGGATCGGATTCCCGATCGCGGCCGTCGTCAGCATCGCGTTCTGGGCGTCGCTTGCTGAACGCCGCCGGCGTGCCCGTCGTCGCACATGGATGTGCGGAGCAGCAGCGGTCCTCACCATCGTCGCCCTGTTCGTCCTCGCTGCAACGGTCGTCCACTTCGCAGCGCAGCCCGACTGAGTTGTGCGCTCAGGGTGCCGGAAGCGTGCGTCGAGCAGCATCGGACAGGCCGCTGGCCGGTCGGCGGCCGGCACGCCGGGGTGCAGAGGGAAGTGCTGACGCCGGTCACGCCGGCGGCGTCGTCCCCGCCCCCTCGGTGTCGTCCGTGCCCGGCAGACCGGTCCCGGCCTGGTCGAGGTTCTCGTCCCGGTCGCCCATGTCACCGGGCGCCTTGCCGACCGGTGACAGCCCGAAATGCTTGCGCACGGCGTTCGCCTCGGCAGGGGACAGGGCGTTCCCGGGTCCGATCGAGGGCGCACCCTTGATCGCGTCCTTCGTGTACCCGACGTGCAGGTCAGCGCCGTCGAGGGTGGCGTCCTCGACCGGGACGAGCGCGAGGTGCCTCCCGAGCAACCCGGTCGCGACGCTGACGTAGGCGGCGCTGCCGTCCTCGTCGGAGGGGAACACCTGTGTGACCTTGCCGACCGTCGCGCCCTCGCGATCACGGACCGTCGCGCTCTCGATCTGGTGGATGTCGCGCTTCGAGATCATGGACGCAGTCAGCGCAGTCAGCGCAGTCAGCGCCGTCCGCCTGACGCTTCGCAGGCGCCGAGCGCCGGGCGCCGAGCGCGGAGCGCCACGCACAGAGCACGAATCGCCGGCAGCGGCTGCGAGCCGGAGACGTGCGTCCGCTCCCAACGTGACGGACGGGGCGGACAGCAGCCGCGCCTCCAGGCCGGTCCGGGGTGCGGCAGGAGCCGCAGCCGCACCTGCGACGTTCCGGCTCACCCGCCCTGGGTCAGGCTCGTGACGAGGTTGATGGCCACCGCGACCACGAAGGTGCCGAAGAAGTAGGACAGCAGCGCGTGTCCCATCGCGACTCGACGCGACGGGGTCGAGGACTTGGTGATGCTGTTCGCGCTGTACGACATCCCGATCGAGAAGGCCGTGAACGCGAAGTCGCTGTACGCAGGGTCCTCGTCTTGGTCGAAGTCGAAACGGTGTCGGTCGTCGATGTAGTACATTCGCGCGTACTTGAAGGCGTAGACCGTGTTGACGAGCGCCCAGGCGGCCACGGCCCCGACGACCGCCAGGATCGCTGCCGCTGACCCGGTGGTGTTCCTGCACAGCCTCCTGCTCGGGCAGCCGCACAACCACTCCGCCGCGCTCGACGCCCCGGCCCCCCGGGTCCGGTGCGCGATCGGTGGACCGAGCCGTCGAGCTGCTGCGCCACGACCCGGCGCGGCCGTGGACGTTCGGCGAGCTCGCGGCGTCGGTCCCGACGAGCGTCCGCAGTCTCCAGGAGGGCTTCCGTCGGGCACTCGACACCACGCCGATGGCCTACCTGCGGCGGCTGCGTCTGGAACGTGCACGCGAGGACCTGCTCACCGCTCGGCCCGGCAGCGTCACGTCACGGTCTCGGAGATCGCGTCCCGCTGGGGCTTCCTGCACGTCAGCCGGTTCGCGGGGGCCTACGCCGAGCGGTTCGGCGAGCGGCCGTCGGCGACGTTGCGGGGCGCCGGGGGCGCTGACGGCCGTCGCAGACGTCGCGGCGCGCCGGGGGCGGTGACGGAGGTCGCCGGGCCGGGTCAGCGCCCCGCGGGCACGGCCGCGCCGACGAGCTCGGCCCGGTCGGATGCCGTCGACCCCTCCCGGTCACGCCGGCGGTGTCGTGCCGGCTCCCTCGGTGTCGTCCGCGCCTGCCGGCCCTGTTCCGGCCTGATCGAGGTTCTCGTTCGGGTCGCCCATGTCTCCGGTTGCTGCGCCCGCGGCGGAGAGGCCGAAGTGTCTGCGGACGGCGTTCGCCTCGCTGGGGGACAGGGCGTTCCTGGGACCGACGGACGGAGCGTCCGTGATCGCGTTCTTCGTGTACCCGACGTGCAGATCCGTGCCGTCGAAGGTGGCGTCCTCGACCGGGACCAGCGCGTGGTGCCTCCCGAGCAAGCCGGTCGTGACACTGACGTACGCCGCACTGCCGTCCTCGTCGGAGGGGAACACCTGCGTCACCTTGCCGACCGTCGCGCCGTCGCGATCACGGACCGTCGCGCTCTCGACCTGATGGATGAGGTTCTTGGGGATCATGGCCACAGTCAACGCCGTGGGTCTGACGCTTCGCGGAACGCAATTCGGCCACTCTCCGACGCGGGCGAGCCCGTCGCCCCGCACGAGGGGCGTCCGATAGGGCTGTCTCGTTGCCAGAGGACCAAGCCGTCCATCGCCCCCGCGTGACCGTGTCCGGACAGGAGGCGCGGTGCCAGCTGGCACCGCGCCTCCTGTGCGTCGCGTGTCGCCAGATTCCTTCGTGAACCAAGGCTGTCAGCGAGACGGACCGCTCAAGCTGCCACTCCCCGATGCCGAGTATCGGTCACTCGGCTGTCCGTGGTGCCATCGGACCATCGGTATTGCGGCGAGGACCAGCCTGCCGATACCCCGCAGTCTCGTTGATGGGCGTGCCGGAGTGCTCTTCCCGGTGGTGTGTAATTTGGTTCTGGGTTTGCGTATCTGATGTATCAAGTACTTGAATGGTCCCTGTCGGCAACGCGGCCGACAACGGACCCGGCACTGACGCCGGACGACGAGGGGAACGTTGATGAAGCAGTCGACCAATGGACGGACCATCCCGATCGGCGCAGCGTGTGCTGTCGTCGCGGCATCTGTCATCGGAGCAGTGCCGGCCAATGCCGTGGCAACGGGGCCCGCCGCGAGCGACGAGGTCGCTCCGCGCACACCGTCGGCAGTGTTGTCGGCCATCCGAGCCGAGCTGACCGCGTCCGGGGCCTCCTCCGACGTTGCCGCTCTCGACCGTCTCAACGCTGACCAGCGCCGCGAACTCACTTCGTACTTCCTGGAGCCGGATGCAGCGGCAGCGGCACTTGCCGACTCGGCCGAGAGGGTCCTCGGGCCGAAGACCATCCGCACGAGCGGAGATTTCGAGTGGGGAGCTGTCGACGCAGCGTCGGGGGCTGTGCTGGGTGAAGGCTCGGCCGAGTCCAGGGCGGCGTCGCGATCGTCCTGGGGGACGCAGTGGTTCGCCTTCGCTGGCGTCCGGCTCACCGAGACCAAGGTCTCGATGTCGTACGAGTACAGCGGCACGACAGCGAAGAGGCTGCTCGGTTACTCGTGCGCGGTCACGAGGAACGTCCAGCCCTTCACGGAGGTGCAGACCTCCAAGAGCAGCGGGTACGTCAGCGGCGGGCAGGCAACTGCGAAGTGCAAGGTGACGGTGAAGCGCGGCGTACTGACTCCGTGGGGAACGGTCGCCTGGAGCACCTACTCCGCGATCCAGCGTCTCAGCGCGAAGGGCAACGGCGCCATCACCGCCAACCGGTGGGAGTGAACGAGACGGCATCGCGGATCGAGGAGAAGATCATGAACCCATTCGTCCCGACGACGTTCGACGGCGCGCTGATGGCCGTGGCGGTCGGCGCACTCATCCTGGCGCTCACTGCCTTCGTGTCGCTGCTGCTCTCCAGGACGGCCTCGGGCTGGCACCTGCTCGCCTGGGCCCTCATCGTCCTCGTCGTCCCGATCGTCGGGCCGGCAGCGTGGTTCGTCGCCCGGCGACGTGAGCGGTCGACCGCGCGCAGCAACCCGTGACCGCAGTGCCAGCGGGACCTGCGCACCGGACGGTCGCCGCGCCTCCGGGCCCGCTCGAACGCTGAGCGTCTGGCAACGCGACGACCACGACGGCCCCGCTCCGTCCGGAGCGGGGCCGTCGTGTCGACCGGAAGCGCCTAGCGCCCGGCCGGCACGGCCGCGCCGACGAGCTCGGCCCGCACGATGCCCGCACCGGCGGACAGCGCACTGAGCTTCGCGAGCGCAGCGTCCCGCGCCAGCGGCGCCATCCCGCAGTTCGAGCTCGGGATGAGCTTGTCGGCGTCGACGAAGTCGAGCGCCCGACGGAGCACCTCCGCGACCTCGTCCGGGGTCTCGACGGTCTCGGTGGCGACGTCGATTGCGCCGAGCATGACCTTCTTCCCGCGGATGAGCTCCACGAGGTCGAGCGGCACGTGCGAGTGGATGCACTCCAGCGACACGATGTCGATCGACGACTGCTGCAGCAGCGGGAAGGACTGCTCGTACTGTCGCCACTCGGCGCCGAGCGTCTCCTTCCACTTGTTGTTCGCCTCGATGCCGTACCCGTAGCAGATGTGCACGGCGGTCTCGGCGGTGTGCAGGCCCTCGGCGGCACGCTCGAGCGCGGCGACGCCCCAGTCCTGCACCTCGTCGTGGAAGACGGTGAAGGCGGGCTCGTCGAACTGGATGATGTCGACGCCGGCGTCCTGGAGCTCGCGGGCCTCTTGGTTGAGGATGGTGGCGAACTCCCACGCGAGCTTCTCGCGAGACTTGTAGTGCTGGTCGGAGAGCGTGTCGATCATGGTCATCGGGCCGGGCAGTGCCCACTTGATCGGCCGGTCGGTCTGGGCGCGCAAGAACTTCGCGTCCTCGACGAACACGGGGGCAGGGCGGCTCACGGCGCCGACGACCGTGGGGACGGCGGCGTCGTACCGGTCGCGGATCCGGACGGTCTCCTTGCGCTCCTGGTCGATGCCGTCGAGGTGCTCGATGAACGTCGTCACGAAGTGCTGCCGGGTCTGCTCGCCGTCGCTGACGATGTCGAGGCCGCGGCGCTCCTGCTCGTGGACGGCCGCGCGGAGGGCGTCCTGCTTGCCCTCGGTCAGCGCGGCGCCGTCGAGCAGCCAGGGGGACCAGAGTCGTTCGGGCTCGGCGAGCCAGGACGGCTTCGGCAGGCTGCCGACGATCGCGGTGGGGAGGAGAGACGTCATGCGCGTGCGGATCCTGTCAGGAGGGAACGGGGTCAGAGGGCAACGGTGGCTTCGGCGGCGAACCGCGAGAGGAGTGCGTGGTGCGGCGTCACGAGGTGCTCCTCGGTCCACCGGCCCTGGGTGATCCCGAGGCGGCTGCGCTCCTCGCGGTCGTAGGTGACCGGGGTGGGCGTGAAGTCGGTGTGGTCGAGGGTGGGGCGGTAGGTGTCCCCGGCCGGCGTGTTCGCGGCGTAGATCTCCGGACGGTAGATCTTCTGGAAGGTCTCCATCGTGGCGATGGTGCCGATCAGCTGGAGGTCCGAGTAGTCCGCGGTGACGTCACCGCGCGAGTAGAACGCGAGCGGGGCCGACGCTCCGGCGGGCTGGAAGTACCGGACCTGCATGCCCATCCGGCCGAAGTAGTCGTCGGTGAGCGAGGAGTGCTCGTGCTCGTACTCGGCGCCGAGCACCGGGTGGACGTACCCGGTCCGGCGATAGGTCTGGCTCGTCGAGACGCTGATGCAGACGACGGGCTCGGCACCGAACCCGTCGTGGAACGCCGACGACGAGAGAAACCGCTGGAAGAGCGCCCCGTGCAGCACACCGAAGTCGGACGGCAGGCCCTCTGACGACGGCAGCAGCACCGAGAAGTCGTAGTCCCGCAGGTACGACGAGAAGTTGTTGCCGAGGATGCCGTGGTGGCGCTCGCCGGTGTGCTGGTCGACGATCGTGACGTCGAGCATCTCGAGCAGCGGGAACTCGGCGTCCGATCCACCGTCGGAGAACTGCAGCGAGGCCGAGACGATGTCGAGCTCCAGGCGGTAGCGGTCCCCGGCGGACGAGAGGTCGTTCGCGCGCCCGTCGATCATCGCCAGCGCAGCACGGAGGTTCTCCTGCCGGCGCTTGCCGCGCGCCAGGTTGGCGAAGTTCGTGGTCAGCCGGGAGCTGTCCGACGGGGAGTAGTCCTCGTCGAACCGGGTCCGGGTGATGCTGAAGGTGAGGTCGTTCGCCATGGTCGGCAATCTGTTCGTCGAGCTGCCCGTGGGCACGGTGGGATGGATGCATCGATCATGACCGGAACCGAGGGTCATCAGGTAATACCGAGACACTATGCGGCGGTATAGCCTCGGCCTATGGCCCGGGTCTCGAACGACATCACCCTGCAGCAGCTCCGGTACTTCATCGAGGTCGCGACCGAGGGCTCGATGAGCGCCGCGGCCGATCTGCTCTACGTGTCGCAGCCGACCATGTCCGCGGCGATGAAGGACCTCGAGACACGGATCGGGCGCCCGCTCTTCACCCGCTCGGCCCGGGGGGTCGTGCTCACCGTCGACGGCGTGGAGTTCCTCGGGTACGCCCGGCAGGTCGTCGAGCAGGTCTCCTTGCTCGAGCAGCGCTACGTCGGCCGGCAGGCATCGCGTCGGCTGCTCGGGGTGTCCGCGCAGCACTACTCGTTCGCGGTCGAGGCCTTCGTCCGGATGGTCGAGGGTGCGGCGGCGGACGAGTACGAGTTCTCGCTCCGTGAGACCCGCACCTGGGACATCATCGAGGACGTCCGGACGCTGCGCAGCGAGGTCGGGATCCTCTACCGCAACGACTTCAACAGGCAGGTGCTCGGGAAGCTCCTGCGGGACGCCGGGGTCGTGTTCACCCCGCTGTTCGTCGCGGAGCCGCACATCTTCGTCTCCCGGCGGAACCCGATCGCGGCCCGGGAGCGCGCCACGCTCGCGGACCTCGAGGACCTGCCGCGGCTCACGTTCGACCAGGGCGCGAACAACTCCTTCTACCTGGCCGAGGAGATCCTGTCGACGATGTCGAGCAAGCGCGAGATCCGCGTCTCGGACCGGGCGACGATCTTCAACCTCATGATCGGCCTCGGCGGGTACACGATCTCGACCGGGCTCATCAGCGACGACCTCGACCCCGAGATCGTCGCCATCCCGCTCGAGGTCGACGAGCGCATCGAGATCGGCTGGATCGCGCACGCCTCGGTGCCCCTCACCGTGCAGGCGCAGACGTACCTGGACGAGCTGCGGGCCGTGGTCACGGGCTACGGCGTCGAGCCGCTGGGGTAGTCCGCCACCGGCGGGCGGACCCGCACCGACCGCATGCGCGGTGACCAGCCTGGAGGGGGGGGGGGGGCCCCGCGCCGGGGGGGGGCCGCCCGCAGCCAGGCGCCCCCCCCCCACCCCCCCGCCGCCCCCCCCCCCCCCCCCCCCCCCCTCCAAGCTGCCGCACGCACGACGCAGGCCGCTGCGGACCGCCGTATCGTTGCTCCCGGTCCGCGTCGAGCCCGCGGCACGGAGGGAACAGCCATGAGCATGGAAGGCGCGGCCTGGAGCTCGCTCTACAAGATCTCGACCGCCAAGGACGGCAAGCACGGGTTCTCCCGCGAATCGCTCCGGCGGATCATGACGTTCGCCACGCCGTACCGCGCCAAGCTCGTGGTCTTCATCGCCTTGTCGATAGTGGGCGCGTTCCTCGCGGTCGCGACGCCGGTGCTCGCGGGCCAGGTGGTGGACGTCATCGCCGCCCGGGGCGCGGTCGGCACGATCGTCTGGCTCGCGGTGGTCATCGCCCTCGTCGCCGTCGCCGACGCTGCCTCGTCGCTGGTGACCCGGTGGTACTCGGCCCGGATCGGCGAAGGGGTGATCCTCGACCTGCGCACGGCGGTCTTCGACCACGTGCAGAAGATGCCGATCGCCTTCTTCACCCGGACCCGGACGGGCGCGCTCGTCAGCCGCCTCAACAACGACGTGATCGGGGCGCAGCAGGCCTTCAGCGGCACGCTGTCCGGCGTGGTCACGAACCTCGTGGCGCTCGTCCTCACCCTCGCCGTGATGCTCAGCACGTCCTGGCTCGTGACCGTGATCGCGGTGCTCATGCTGCCGCTCTTCCTGGTGCCCGCCCGCCGCATGGGTGGCCGGCTCGCAGCCCTGCGCCGCGAGGCCGCCGACCACAACTCGGCGATGAGCACGCAGATGACCGAGCGGTTCTCGGCACCCGGTGCCACCCTCGTCAAGCTGTTCGGACGCCCCGACGAGGAGTCCGAGGAGTTCCGCGTCCGTGCGGCGCGCGTCCGGGACATCGGGGTGCGGACGGCGATGCTGCAGTTCGTCTTCGTTACCGCCCTGACGCTCGTCGCGGCGCTCGCCCTCGCGCTCGTGTACGGGCTCGGCGGCGTCCTGGCGCTCGGCGGCCAGCTGAACACGGGTGACGTGGTCACGCTCGCGCTCCTGCTCACCCGGCTGTACGTGCCGCTGACCAGCCTCGCGAACGCCCGCGTCGAGATCATGAGCGCCGTCGTCAGCTTCGAGCGGGTGTTCGAGGTCCTCGACCTCGAGCCGCTCATCCAGGAGAAGCCCGGGGCCGTGCGGGTGCCGGACGGTCCCGTCGCCGTGGAGTTCGACGACGTCCGGTTCGCCTACCCCTCGGCCGACCGGGTGTCGCTGGCCTCGCTCGAGGAGGTCTCCACGCTCGACACCCGCGGGGGCGACGAGGTGCTGCACGGCATCTCGTTCCGCATCGAGCCCGGCCAGACCGTGGCGCTCGTCGGGACCTCCGGTGCGGGCAAGTCCACGATCGCGCAGCTCCTCTCGCGCCTCTACGACGTCGACAGCGGCGCGGTCCGGCTCGCGGGGGAGGACGTCCGCGACGTCACGTTCGAGTCCCTCCGGCACACGATGGGGATGGTGACCCAGGACGGGCACCTCTTCCACGAGACCATCCGCTCGAACCTGCGGCTCGCGCGCCCCGACGCCTCGGACGACGAGGTGTGGGACGCGGTCCGTCGTGCCCGCCTCGAGTCGCTCATCCGATCGCTGCCCGACCAGCTCGACACGATGGTGGGGGAGCGCGGGTACCGGCTGTCCGGCGGGGAGCGGCAGCGGATGACGATCGCGCGGCTCCTGCTCGCGCAGCCGCGCGTGGTCATCCTCGACGAGGCCACCGCAGCCCTCGACTCGACGTCGGAGGCCGCGGTGCAGGCGGCGCTCAGCGAGGCGCTCGAGGGCCGGACGGCGATGGTGATCGCGCACCGCCTGTCCACCATCCGGAGCGCGGACCAGATCCTCGTCGTCGAGGACGGCTCGATCGTCGAGCGCGGGACGCACGACGAACTGCTCGCGGCCGGTGGCCGGTACGAGGAACTGCACCGGACGCAGTTCGCGGTGCAGAAGGACGTCGCGCCGGACGAGCTGGGTCCGGCCCGCACCGGAGCGTGAGCGTGCGATCGCGGACGACGGCTCGACCAACGGGAGGCAACGTGGACAGTCCGAGGCAGGACGCCGATCGCGGGTGGCGTCGACGGCTCGTCGCCGGCGCCGCCGTCGCGCTCCTGGCGACCGTCGTGTCGGGGTGCTCGACGGCGAAGACCCCGGAGGACACCGGCCCCCTCGCGACCTGGAACGCGGCCGTGGCCGACCGGGCCGACGAACCGGCGAACTGGGTCGCCCTGGGGGACTCGATCACCGAGGGGCAGGGCGCTTCCGCCCGCTCCACCCGGTGGATGGACCGCACGCTCGACGGACTCCGCACGGAGCACCCGACGGACGGCGTCACCGGTGGTGCCGGGTACCTCCCGGCGCAGTTCGCCGTGTACGGCCCGGACTCGACCTGGGGTGACTGGGCGACGGCGAGCACGGGATCGAGTCAATTCGACGCCACCGTGCCGGACCTCGGCTACCGGTCCGTCGCGATGCAGGCGGGTGCGTCGCGGACCTACCCCTTCACGGGGACGGGGATCGACATCTGGTGGGCGCGCTACCCCGGGTCCGGTGACTTCACCTACAGCGTCGACGGAGGCGCACCGGAGACCGTCGCCACGACGGGGACCGCCAGCGCCGGCACGACGACGACGGTGGACGGGCTGTCGAGCGGCGAACACTCGGTGACGGTCACCGCCGTCGCACCGTTCTCGCTGCTGGGGTTCACGATCTTCGACGGTGACCGAGACGCGGGCATCCACCGCTACGACTCCGCGCACTCCGGATCGACGATCGCGACCTTCACGAAGGACCAGGAGGGCTTCCTGACGGCGATGCGTCGCGCTGCTCCGGACCTCGTCACGATCACGCTCGGTGGCAACGACGCATCGAAGCTCTCGCCCGAGGAACTCGGCACGCAGTACGTGGCGTTCCTGAAGGCGCTCGCGGCGCTCCCCACGAAGCCATCGCTGCTCGTGATCGGGGAGTTCACCCCGGCCTCGGGCATGACGGACGGCATGGCGAGCCCGTGGTCGACCTACCTCGCCGAGATCGAGAACGCCGCGGGGAAGGGCGGGGCCGCGTTCGTCGGCATGGCGGACACCTTCCCGGAGGCCGACTACTCCGGGACCGGGATCTACTCGACGGACGGCATCCACCCGAACGACGCGGGACAACGGCGGATCGCGAAGCTCGTGCTCGCGACCCTGGCCGCGCACGAGGACGACTGACGGACGCCAGGCGCGGTGTCGGCTGGCACCGCGCCTCCCGTCCGTCCGTGCGGAGCCCGTCAGCGGGTGCCGACGGTGACCCGGGTCAGCGCGAACGCGCCGTCCTGCGCGAAGAGCGCGATGCGCCCGGACGGGCGGTCGTAGAGCCGCGTGCTCAACGCGACGGAGCCGTCGACGACGGCGACGCAGAGGTCGCCGTCAAGGTGCACGTCGATGCGGTGTGGACCGGGAGCGAGGGACACCTGCCGCTCGAGCTCGACCGCGTGCGGGACGTCACCGAGGATCTGCCACTGCTCGCCGCCGGTCGTCCCGCGCGGCCACCGATCGAGGACGAGTCGGGAACGGTCCGGTTCGAGGCGGAGCGCGTAGCCGGCTTCCGCGTCGTCGCTCGTGCGCAGGAGCACGCCGAACGATCGGGTGTCCGGGGCGACGTCGAGCTCGATCGTGACGAGTGCCTCGGTGGGCAGCCGAGGCCCGATCCACGAGGCGTACCGGGTCGTTGCGCCGTCCCCGACGACCGGTGCGGCACCGTTCAGGGGCGCGAAGTCGTCGGTGACGTCGAGCTCGTCCGCGTACGCCGCCCGGAGCGTCCGGGGGAGGTCGAAGCGCAGCGAACCGTCCGGTCGCTGGTGCGCCTGCAGGGTCGCCATCGTGCCGGCCCACTGCCACGCCCCGGCGTCGCGCTCGCCCTCCTTCGTGGCGATCCAACCGACGAAGAAGCGGTCCTCGCCGAGGGCGACGGTCTTCGCGGCGTAGAACGCACGGCCGTCGACGGTGTCGTCGGCGGGTGCGAGCCACGGCCCGTCGGGCGACGTCGCGATGCGGTACCGGGTGCAGAACGCGTCGGAGAACTCGGAGTACACGAGGTACCACCAGTCGCCCCATCGGAAGACGTCCGGGCACTCGTGGGCGATGAACCGGTGCGGTGCCCAGAACGGGTCGGCGTCGCGCCAGGTGACGAGGTCGTCGGACTCGAGGCGGGCGACCAAGCCGGACCGGCGGTACGGCTCGTCCGGGCGGCGTGTCGCGAGGAGCATCTGCCAGGGGCGGTCGGCGGACGGGCGGAACACGAACGGGTCGCGCCAGTCCTCGGGCGCGTAGCCCGGCAGTGCGGGCAGGTCCCACTCGGGGTGCTTCGTCCAGCTCGTGAGGTCGCCGTCGGAGGTCGCGTGGCACACGACCTGGACGTCCTTCCGGCCGAGGTCGGTGTCGGTCGTGATGCGCGGGTTGTGGCCGGTGGAGAACAGGTGCAGCAGCCCGGTGTCGTCACGGACGACGCTGCCCGTGTAGCAGTCGAAGTCGCTGGCGTTCGGGCCGCCCGAGGGCAGCACGACGCCGTGGTCCTCGAACGTCACGAAGTCCGTCGTCGAGACCGCCGCCCAGGGCATGCCGGTCGGGCGGTCGACGGGTGCCGCGTCCGACCGTTCGTCGAGCAGGTGGTACAGCCAGGCCCGGTCACCGTCGGCGAACGGGATGACGTCGCCCACGAAGCCGTTCGGCGGGCGGAGGTGGGTGCTCGGCTGGTCGGTCACTCGGACTCCTGCGGTTCGATGTCGGCGCGTGGTGCGGCCAGGGAGCTGCGCGGGACGTACTCGCACGGCACGAGGTGGCGGCCGGGGTCGTGCGTCTCGGCGAGCAGCAGCGTGCCGGCGTCGAAGCCCATCTGCTGGTGGGGGAGCGCGACCGTCGTCAGCGGCGGGTGCATCTGGTCGGCGAGGTCGGGCTGGTCGTCGAAGCCGACGATGCTGACGTCCTCGGGGCAGCGCAGCCCGAGGGACTGCGCGGCCATCAGTGCGCCGACGGCCATGCGGTCGTTCCCGCACACCAGCGCGGTCGGCGGGTCCTCGGCGAGGAACTCCATCGCGAGGTCGTAGCCCGACCCGACCTGGTACGTGCCGAACCGGACGGGGACGGTGTCCGCCCGGAGACCGGCCTCGGCCGCCGCCTCGTCGAACCCGCGCTTGCGCTCGCGGCAGGCGTAGTCGTCCTCCGGCCCGCCGAGGAACGCGACGTCGGTGTGTCCGGCCGCGAACACGGCGGCGGCGACGTCGCGCCCGCCCTGGAACTCGTCGGCCAGCACGGTGACGGCCGGCGCGCCGTCCGGCGGGAAGCAGTTCACGAAGACCGTCGGCACGTCCTCGACGCCGGAGACCGGCACCACGTCCTCGGGCCCGGGGGCGGCGTAGATCAGGCCGGCGACGCCCTGCTGCACGAGGTTCGCCACGGCGGCCTTGCCCCCGTCGGACGTCTGCGCGGTCTCGACCACGAAGCACACGTACCCGGCCGCCTGGACGGCCTGCTGGACGCCGAGCACGATGTGACCGGCGTAGGGCTGGGAGACGAGCCGGTCCGCGATGACCCCGACCGTGTACGACCGGTTGGACCGCAGGGACTGTGCGGCGCGGTTCGGCTGGAAGTTGAGCTGCTTCGCCGACTCGAGCACGCGGGCCCGGGTGTCCGCGGCGATCGACACGTCCCGCCGGTCGTTCAGCACGAACGACACCGTCGGCTGGGAGACGCCGGCGTGCCGCGCGACGTCCTTCATCGTGACGCGGTGCGACGGTTCCGTCGGCTTTCGGCTCGCCATCTGTCCTCCTTCGACCCCCTCATCATGGCAGAAGCAAATACGTATTGCCTCATCCGGTCGAGGTGTGTACAGTCAGCGAGCAAATACGTATTGGCTCCGACTCGACGGGGCCACGATCGCTCAGAGAGGAGCGACCCATGGCGAACGGATTCAGCACCCCGATCGACCGACGCACGCTGTTCAAGTTCGGTGGGGCCGGGCTCGCGCTGGCCGGCATCGGATCCCTTGCAGCGTGCTCCACCTCCGGCACCGCCGGCGGCACGTCGGGCACGATCAAGATGCTCTACTTCGGGGAGCAGAGCGCGGCCACCGCGCTCCAGAAGGCCATCGAGCCGAAGATCCGGCAGCTCGACAAGAAGGCGTCGCTGCAGGTCACTGCGATCAACGGCACCGACTGGAACGACTTCCTCGCGAAGGTGCTCACGCAGATCGCGTCCGGCGACGTCCCCGACATCGTCAGCGTCGCGACCGAGGGGCAGCAGCTGCTCGCGTCGAAGAACCTGCTGACGCCGCTCGACGACCTCGTCACGAAGAACCTGTCGGGGCTGTCCACCTACTTCAGGGGCATCCACCCCTCGCTGGTCGAGTCGACGATGTACGAGGGGCACCTCTACACGCTGCCGGACAGCTTCAACGCGGGCAGCATGTTCTACTCGACCTCCCTGTTCGACAAGGCCGGACTCTCGCGCCCCGCCGCGAACTGGTCGATGGACGACTTCCACTCGTCGGCGGAGAGCCTGGCCAAGGTCGGCGGCAGCACCTACGCGTTCGACTGGGTCGTGCGGCTCTGGGGCAGCTGGACCTCGTTCCTGTACGCGAACGACGGCAACCTGCTCGAGGAGGGGCGTTACTCCGGCGGCGACTGGCTCTGGGGGAGCAAGGCGTTCGACGGCAACGCGGTGGGCGTCAGCGGTCGCAAGGGCGGCTGGAAGTGGGGCGACCCGACCGCGAACTCCGACGCCGCGGTCGAGGCACTGCAGTACGTCATCGACCTGCAGAAGTCGGGGGCGTCGCCCTCGCCCGACGTCGGCGGTGGCAGCACGCTGCAGGGGCTCTTCGCCTCCGGGCGCATCGGCATGACGATCGGCGGCGGCTTCTGGGCCGGCGGGCTCCACAACGCCGGCATGAAGGACGGCAGCTTCGACGTCGTCGAGTTCCCGACGTGGAAGAGCAACAAGTCGCTCTTCGGTGCCGGCGGGTACGGCATCTTCAACTCGTCGAAGCAGAAGGACCTCGCCTTCGAGGTCATCAAGCTCATGGTGCAGCCCGAGAGCTTCGACGCGCTCTGGCCGGGCAACGTCACCACGCCCGCGCAGAAGTCGCTCCTCACGGCCGACCGGTACGGGACGACCGGGCCGGAGCACTGGTCGGTGTTCTACGACCAGCTCGACAACTCGGTGCCGATCTCCGCGCCGCCGTACTACAACGCACTCGCGACGGCCCTGAACCAGCGCACCACGCAGGCGATCTCGTCCGGCAACGCGAAGAAGGCGCTCGACGGCCTGCAGGCCGACATCGAGAAGGCCGCCGCGCAGGCGTCGTGATGACCGCGACGACAGGGATCCGCTCCCGGCGGGCTGCCGAGGTCGCAGCCCGCCGGCCGGCGGCCAGACGCGTCCGACGCCGCGAAGCCTCCTTCGGCTACGCGATGATCGGCCTGGCGGTGGTCTTCGTCGCCGTCTTCACCTTCATCCCGATCCTCGCGTCGCTCGGACTCTCGTTCACGTCGTGGGACGTGATCAGCAGCCCGAAGTTCGTCGGGCTGGACAACTACGTGCGGCTGTTCACCGACGGGCCGGTGCTCGCGTCGTTCGGCGTGACCGTCGTCCTCGCGATCTGCATCGTCGCCCTGCAGATTTCGCTCGGGATGCTGCTGGCGGTCCTGGCGAACAACCGGAAGCGCAACGCCACGCGCGTCTTCTTCCGGACGTCGTTCTACCTGCCGCTGCTCGCGTCGTCCGCCGCGGTGTCGATCTTCATGGGCTACATCTTCGACACCAAGTTCGGGCTCATCAACTACTACCTGAACGAGATCGGGCTCCCCGGGGCGCACTGGCTCAACGACCCGTTCTGGGCGAAGGTCACAGTCGTACTGGTGGTGGTCTGGCAACAGGTCGGCTTCACGTTCGTCCTGTTCGTCGCCGCCCTGATGTCCGTGCCCGTCGACGTGCAGGAGGCCGCGGCGATCGACGGCGCCGGACCGTGGCGCACGCTCTTCCGCATCAAGATCCCGCTGATCAGCCCGACGATCCTGTTCGCCACCGTGATCGCGATGATCAACGCGATGCAGCTGTTCGACCAGCCCTTCATCATGACGAAGGGCGGGCCGGGCACCGCGACGACGACCGCGACGATCTCCCTCTACCAGGCGGGCTTCCAGAACCTGCAGTTCGGGTTCGCCTCCGCCATCGCGATCCTGCTGCTCGTCATCATCGGCATCATCACCGGGATCCAGTTCATCGCCGCACGAAAGCTGGTGTTCTACCAATGACGACCACCGACGTCCTCAACCCGCTCCACGCGCCGGAGACCGTCGCGCAACCGAGCGTCGCCCACATCGTCCGTCGCCGCAGGCCGGTCGCGACCGTCGGCAGCGTGATCGGACTCGTCATCCTGATCATCGCGGCGGTGTTCGCGCTCGGACCGCTGCTCTGGACGCTCACCACGTCGCTCCGGACACCGGCGGAGTCGTTCAACAACCCGCCGCAGTGGATCCCGCTCTCGTGGGACTTCAGCAACTACGCGGCGGTGTTCAACCAGATCCCGATCGGCCAGTTCTTCGTCAACAGCGTCATCGTCACGCTCCTGATCGTCGTCGGGCAGACCATCACCTGCACGCTCTCGGGCTACGCGTTCGCGATGATCAGCTTCCCGGGGAAGAACACGATCTTCGGCATCTTCCTCGCCACGATGATGGTGCCGATCCAGACGATCATCATCCCCGTCTTCGTCATCCTCAAGGACATGGGACTCACCGGTTCCATCGCCTCCCTGATCGTCCCCGCGCTCGGCAGCGCGTTCGGCACCTTCCTGATGCGGCAGTACTTCATGCAGATGCCGCGGGAGCTCGGCGAGGCGGCCCGCATCGACGGTGCGACACAGTTCGGCGTGTTCTGGCACGTGTACTCGCGGATGGCCAGCCCGGCGATCGCGACGCTCGCGATCCTGAACTTCTCGGCGTTCTGGGCCGAGTACTACCGGCCGCTCATCTTCCTCAACCAGCAGGAGACCTTCACGCTGCCGCTCGGACTGGTCGGGCTGCAGGGCAACCTCGGGACCGGCTCGATCTCGGTCGTGCTCGCCGGGGTGGTCCTCACGATGATCCCGAGCGTGCTGCTGTTCGTCTTCGCCCAGCGGTACTTCATCGAGGGCGTCACGGCGGGGTCGTCCCGATGACCGACACGCCCGTGACCGAGGCGCCTCCGGCAGCGGCTCCCTCGGCCGACGCCCGCGCCGTCCCCACTCCGTCCCAGGAAGCAGCACCGACCGTGATCGCACCAGCCGACCACCACCTCCCGCAGTTCCACGTCCGACTGCCCCGCGGGTACGTCAACGACCCGAACGGCCCGATCGACATCGGCGGGCAGGCCCACCTGTACTTCCAGTCCCGGCCGCGCGTCGACCTCGACGTCCCGGTCGAGTGGGGGCACGCGACGAGCGACGACCTCGTGCACTGGACGCTCCACCGTCCGGCGATCGTGCCGGTGCCCGGTGGCGCCGACTCCGGGGGTGCGTGGTCCGGCAACACGGTCCTGCACGAGGGCGTCGTCCGCGCCTACTACTCCGGCAAGGTCGACCACAGCCCGTTCCAGTCGGTGCTGCTCGCCGAGTCAACCGACGGCGGGGCCACCTTCGGTGCGCCCGTCCAGGTCGTCCGGGACCCCACCGCCGACGAGGCGATCACGATGTTCCGCGACCCGTTCGTCTGGGCCGACGGGGACGGGTGGTCGATGGCCGTCGGTGCCGCGGACGTCGACCAGGTGGCCTCCGTCCGGCACTACCGCTCGACCGACGGCGTCGACTGGACGTTCGTCGGCGACCTGGTCGCGATGCCCCGCGGCACGGTCGACGGCATCGACACCGGCGAGGGGTGGGAGTGCCCCCAGGTCATCACGGTCGACGGCACCGACGTGGCGATCGTCGCGTCCTGGTCCCACGCCGAGGGACCCGGCGACGTGCTCGCGGTGCCGCTGACCGGTGCACCGCAGCCGTCCCGGATCGATGACGGCCAGCACTTCTACGCGGCCTCGGTGATGCGGGCAGGGTCCTGGGGGTCGGTGCTGTTCGGCTGGGTCACCGAGGGCCGGACACCGGAGTGGACCGAGCAGGCGGGCTGGTCCGGCGCGATCTCCCTGCCACGCCGCGCGTGGGTCGCGGACGGCCGCCTCTGCACCGAACCCCACCCGGCCGTCGACGCGCTCCGCCCCGCCACGGTGCCGTCGGACCGCGGTGAGACCATCGGCGCCCAGGCGGAGATCGTGCTCGAGGTCCCGGTCACCGGCCGCATCCGGGTCCGGTTCTCCGACGACGAGTTCCTCGACGTCGTCGTGGACGCCGACGCGGGCACGCTCACCGTCGACCGGTCCAGCGCCAGCACGGACCACCGGGCCGACCGGAGCCCTGCCATGGTCCGTGACGCGTTCGACGCCGCGGCCGACAGGCCGGCGGTCCGGGTGCTGCTCGACGGCTCCGTCGTCGAGGTCTTCACCAGTGCCGGCCGATCCGTCACGACCCGGGTCTACCCGCTGCAGGCACCCCCGTGGACCGTCGAGGCGCCGGCCGGTGCCAGGTGGTGGCCGCTCGGGGAGACCGTCGCACCGGTGACGCCCGCGCCGGCGGTGGTCGTCGCGGGATCCGGGCCGGCCTGATGCCCTGGGAACGCGGCAGCGTCGCCGCTCGTGGACGGGGATGCCCGTGTCGGTGATCACCGTCGCCGGGGAGGCACTCGTCGACGTCGTCCACGACGGAGCCGGACACGTCCGCGAGGTACCAGGCGGAGGACCCGCGAACGTCGCGCTCGGCCTGGGACGGCTCGGCGCCGACGTCGAGTTCGCCACCTGGCTCGGTCCCGACGACCGCGGGCACCGCATCGCGGAGCACCTCGCGGCCTCGGGTGTGCGGCTCGTCGACGGGGCCTTCGGCGCCGCACGCACGTCGTCCGCGACGGTGCAGCTCGGTGCCGACGGGCAGCCCTCCTACGTGTTCGACATCGAGTGGGACCTCCCGCCCCTGCGACGGACACCGGAGTGGCTGCACGTCGGGTCGATCGGCGCGTTCCTCCACCCCGGCGCGGAAGCGGTGCTGGCCGCGGCGGAGCGGACGACGGCCGCCGGCGGCACCGTCTCGTTCGATCCGAACATCCGTCCCGCCCTGCTCGGCACCCGGGATGGTGCCCGCGCCCGCTTCGAGGAGCTGGCGACCCGCGCGACGGTGGTGAAGCTCTCCGACGAGGACGCGGCGTGGCTCTGGCCCACGCTCGACCCCGAGGCGGTGCTCGACTCGATCCTCGCCCTCGGGCCGGAACTCGCGGTGATCACCACGGGTGCCTCGGGGTCCGTCCTGGCCACGGCGGACGAGCGGGTGTCGGTCCCGGGTGAACCGGTGGAGGTCGTCGACACCGTGGGTGCCGGCGACACCTACACGGCCACGCTCGTCCGGCAGCTCACCGGGGACCGGGCGCAGCCGACCGACGGATCGTCGCTGGGGCCCCTCGACCGCGCGGCGCTGACCGTGCTCGGGCGGACCTGCTCCACCGCCGCGGCGATCACGGTCGGTCGCCGCGGTGCCGACCTGCCGACGGCGGACGAGATCCACCTCGCCGGCGCACCGAGGGCCGAGCGGTGACGGCGCCCACCGTCACGGACGGGGCACGGCGCCGCACGACGGGCACGATGTCCCTCGGCCAGCACCTCGACGAACTGCGCCGACGGCTCGCCCGTGCAGCGCTGGCCGTGGCCGTGGCGGCGGTCGCCGGCTGGTTCCTCACACCCGCCGTGCTCGCGGGGCTCCGTGCCCCGGTCGCCGAACTCGCGACGGGCATCGGCGGGCACACCGCCGAGCTGAACTTCCCGGCGATCAGCGGGGCCTTCGACCTCCGCCTCCAGATCACCCTGACCATCGCCGTCGTCCTCGCCTGTCCGGTCTGGCTCCACCAGGCGTGGGCGTTCGTCGTCCCCGCGCTGCTCCGGAAGGAGCGGGCCCACGCCGTCGGGTTCCTCGGTTCGGCGATCCCGCTGTTCCTCGGCGGGTGCTGGTTCGGGTGGTCCGTCCTGCCCCACGTCGTGCAGGTGCTCGGCAGCTTCGTCGCGCACCAGGACACCTCGATCGTCGACGCGAAGGCCTACTACGACTTCGCGATCAAGCTCGTGCTCGCCGTCGGGATCGCCTTCGTCCTCCCGGTGTTCCTCGTCCTGCTCAACGTCGTCGGGGTGCTCTCGGCGGCGGCGATCCGGGGCGCCTGGCGCATCGCGGTCCTCTGCATCCTCGTCTTCACCGCCCTCGTCACGCCGTCCGCCGACGTCGCCTCGATGTTCCTGCTGGCCGTGCCCATGGTCGTGCTCTACCTCGCCGCGTGCACCGTCGCGTGGCTGCACGACCGTCGCCTCGAGCGTCGCCTCGCAGCGGCCTCGCGCGCCGTCGACTGACGCGCACCCTCCTGTCCTGCATCCCCCATCCCGTCCATCCAAGGAGAACACCGTGCTCGGCAACCTCACCGGCATCCACCTGCTCGTCATCCTCGGCATCGTCGTCCTGCTCTTCGGCGCCACGAAGCTGCCGGCGCTCGCCAAGGGCCTCGGACAGTCGCTCACGATCTTCCGGCGGGAGGTGCGGGACGGCGACCAGCGCCGTCCCGCGTCCGACACCGCGGCTCCCGCACCGGGAGCGGCCCCGGCGACCCCCACCGAATGACCCGACCACGCCGGTCCGACGGGAGCGTGCGGTGGACGTCGACAAGCTGATCGTCCTCGGGATCGTCGCCGCCGTGTTCCTCGGTCCCCATCGCCTCGTCGGCGCGGCGCAGCAACTCGCCGTGTTCATCCGACGACTCCGTCGGTGGGCCGACGCCACGAAGGCGCAGATCGAGGAGGAGACCGGTGTCGAGATCGACTGGTCCGAGCTCGACCCGCGTCGGTACGACCCACGCCGGATCATCCGTGACGCCCTCACCCAACCGCCGTCGACACCGTCCGCGAGCGAGCAGCCGGACCACCTGTCCGTGACGCCGCCCGGCGGGCGCGGACCGCACGAGTGACACCCTGCGCTCGCGAACCGCACGGCTGAAACCCTGCGCTCGCACCCCCGTCGTCCCGACGATTCCCGAGAAGGTCTTCAGAGAGGAAGGCTCGAACCACCATGTTCCGACCACTGCAGCGCTTCGGCGCGATCGCGGCGGCAGCCGTGACGGGCGCGCTGGTCCTGGCGTCCGTGACCGCCACCGCCAGCGAAGCCGACACCCGCCAGTACCACGAGACGTACCGGCCCCAGTTCCACTACTCGCTCCCGTCCGGCTGGATCGGCGACCCGAACGGGCTCGTCCACGAGGACGGCCTCTGGTACCTGTTCAGCTACGGCACGTGGGAGGGGGCCGTCAGCAAGGACCTCGTGCACTGGCAGAAGATCCCCGTGCGCGGCCCGGAGCCCGACCCCGGGAGCTCGGCGTTCTACTCCGGGGGAGCGGTCGTGGACACCGGCAACACCAGCGGCCTCGGGACGAAGCGGCACCCCGCGATGGTGGCGTTCTACACGAGCGTGCAGGCGGGCACCGGCATCCAGACGCAGTCGATGGCGTACAGCACCGATCACGGCCGCACCTGGACCCGGTACGCCGGCAACCCGGTCCTCGACCTCCACTCGACGAACTTCCGCGA
Source organism: Curtobacterium sp. LFS084 (assembly GCF_047977705.1). Lineage (NCBI taxonomy): Bacteria > Bacillati > Actinomycetota > Actinomycetes > Micrococcales > Microbacteriaceae > Curtobacterium > Curtobacterium sp. LFS084. The sequence goes on along the minus strand of NZ_JBFPFM010000002.1, from coordinate 211,439 downwards.
CCCGAAGGTGTTCTGGTACGCGCCGAAGAAGCAGTGGGTGATGGCCGTCACGCTCTCCGACCAGTACAAGATCGCCTTCTACACGTCGAAGGACCTCCGGTCGTGGACGCACGCGAGCGACTTCGGCCCGCGTGGTGCGACCAGCGGTGTGTGGGAGATGCCGGACCTCTACTCCCTGCCGGTGGACGGCGACCGCCGGAGGACGAAGTGGGTCCTCACCGTCAGCGTGGGCAGCACCGGCGTCCAGTACTTCACGGGGCAGTTCGACGGGACGTCCTTCACACCGGACGGACCCGCCACCTACACGGCGCCGCGGGGCACGGACGTCGCCGACTTCGAGTCCGGCACCTACGCCGGGTGGACGGCGACCGGTTCCGCGTTCGGCACCGGTCCGGCGGCGGGCGCGCTCCCCGACCAGCAGGACGTCAGCGGGTACCAGGGCCGGTACCTCGTCGACAGCTTCGCCGGTGGTGACGCATCGACGGGGACCCTCACCTCAGCGCCGTTCACGGTCCGCGGGAAGCGGCTGAACTTCCTCGTCGGTGGCGGCGACAGCCCCGCCGTTCCGGGCGCGGTCCCCGCCGGGACGGTCCCCGAGGGCACCGTCCTCGCCGACTTCGCCGGACCCACCTACGGAACGGGATGGACGGCCACCGGGGCGTTCGTCGGTGCCGGTCCGACCCAGGAGTCCCTGCCGAACCAGATCGGCAGCTCGGTGCTCGACACCTTCACGCCTGCCGGCGACACCGGGACGGGGACGATCGCATCGCCGACGTTCACGATCACGAAGCCGTACGTCGACCTGCAGGTCGCGGGCGGGGACCACCCGTGGGGGCAGCCGCACCCCACGGCGGTCAACCTCGTCGTCGGCGGGAAGGTCGTGCAGTCGGTCACCGGTGACGGCACCGGCACGCTCCGGTGGGCGAGCCTCGACGCCTCCGCGTACCGGGGCGAGGACGCCCAGGTCCAGATCGTCGACGACAACGACGGGACGGGTGGCTGGGGCCACCTGATGGTCGGGCAGATCATCGCGGCGGACCACGAGGCCGCGCCGTGGGACACGCAGACCACGGTGAACCTCCTCGTCGGCGGGAAGGTCGTCCGGAGCGCGACCGGGTCGAACAGCGAGGTCCTCGACTGGACCTCGTGGGACATCGCGGAGTTCCGGGGTGAGGACGCGCAGGTCCAGATCGTCGACCGGGGCACCGGTGGGTGGGGGCACATCCTCGCCGACGCGTTCACCCAGAGTGACGCCCCGGCACTGAACCAGTACGAGCGGGCGGACTGGCTCGACCACGGCGAGGACTTCTACGCGGAGAACACGTGGGAGAACGCCCCGGGCGGTCAACGCATCGCGATCGCGTGGATGAACAACTGGGCCTACGCCTCCAACGTGCCCACCACACCGTGGCAGGGCGCCGAGACGTTCCCACGCTCCCTGTCACTGCGGACCGTCGACGGGAAGGTCCGCATCGTCGAGCAACCCGTGGACGGCATCGACCGGCTGCACTCCGGTCGTCCCGTCCGGGCGCGGAACGTCCCGGTCGCGAACACGACGACGGTGCTCCCCGTGCGGGGCGAGACGCTCGACCTGCGGGCCCACCTCACCCGAGGATCGGCGAAGACCTTCGGGCTCGCCGTGCGGACCGGCGCCGGACAGTCCACGCAGGTCGGGTACGACACGACGACGGGGAAGGTCTTCATCGACCGGACCCACTCGGGGAACGTCGGGTTCAGCAGCGCCTTCCCCTCGCGCAGCGAAGCACCCCTGCCGTTGACCCGCGGCGGCCTGGACCTCCGCATCCTGGTCGACAGGTCCTCGATCGAGGTGTTCGCGGACGACGGGCAGGTCGTCCTCACCGACCAGGTCTTCCCGGACCCGACCAGCACCGGCGTCAGCGCCTTCGCCACGGGTGGCACCGCCCGGGTGGACGACCTGACGGCCTGGACCCTGCGGTCCATCTGGGGATGACGTCGCGACCACACAGGGACGCCAGGCGCGGTGCCAACCGGCACCGCGCCTCCCGTCCGTCGTGGTGGCGGACCATCAGCGCAAGCACGCACCGTCGGGGGCGTGACACCGTTCCTGAACGGTTCGTCAGCTCCGGATCGGAGCAGACCGCGCCGCGCTGCCCTACGGTCGGACGCGGGGGCGGTCCGCTCCCGACGACCCTCGAGGAGCACCGATGTCCACGACGCCCCCTGGCTGGTACCCCGACCCCTCGGGGGAGCACGGCAGTCGGTGGTGGGACGGCACCGGGTGGACCGCGCAGGTCGGCCCGCCGCGGGCACAGATGCCGCGCCCGATCCTCGCCGACCACGTGCCGACCGACACCGTCTTCGTCTGGGTCCTCGCGCTGCTCCCGCTCCTCGCGCTGCCGATCTCGTTCCTGTACCAGCCGCAGATCCGGTACGAGGTCGTCGGACCGGGCGTCCGGACGGTCGACCCGCGATCGATCTACACGGCCGGGTACTTCGCGCTGCAGGGGTTCAGCGTGCTCCTGTACGCCGCGAACGTCGTGCTCGCGTTCCTCGACCACCGCGTGCTCCGCCGACGCGGTGTGGTCCGCCCGTTCCCGTGGCCGTGGGCGTTCCTGTCGCCGGTCGTCTACGTCATCGGCCGGTACGTCGTGGTCCGCAAGGTGGCACCAGGGCGAGGGATGTGGCCGCTCTGGGTGGCCATCGCCGTCACCGTGCTCGGCTTCGTCGTCGGGATCGGCCGTGCCGTCGTGACCTTCCAGCAGATGCTGCCGTAGCCACCGCCGGACCCGTCGGCTACCGCCCGCGCAAGACCCCCGGGATGCGCTCCTTGAACGGGAAGAAGCCGCGCGACGCGAACGGCCACGCTCGGCTGTCCCACGGACGCCGCACGGTCACCAGCCCCGTGTCCGTCTCGGCGAGTGCCGACCGCAGGGCGTCCAAGCGCTCCTGCGCCGGCCCCACGGAGGCGTACGGCACCACGACGGTGTCGAGCCGCTCCGAGGTCGCCCAGTCGACGACGGCGGCCACGTCGGACGGGTCGAGCACCTCGGCCGCTCGCCCGTCGGCGTCGAGCGACCGTGACGCCGCGTCGTCGAGGGCACCGGCCGTGAACTCCTCGACGAGCGTCGACGCCCCCGCGGGCGACCGGGCAGCGGCGGCCCCGACGACCGCGGTCGCGGCGAGTGACGGGACCGAGCCCCCGAGCAGAGCGAGCAACGAGACCGGCTCGAGGTCCTCGTCGTGCAGCAGCAGACCCGAGCGCGGACCGATCGCGGCCGGGTCGTCGTCGTCCGGGATCGGCGCGGCCGGCGGGAAGGGGTCCTCGTCGAGCGCGACGGCACGCGTGGCGAGCCCCGTCGGCGAGAACCGTCCGTCCGTGTACCGCGCGATGTTGTCCGCCGTCGCGAGGTAGGTCTTCCCACGCGTCTGCAGCCCGGCGACCCACCGCCACGAGAGCGTGTTCGACGCCGCGTCCCCGTCGAGGAGGTGCCGGAGGAAGAAGTCGGCGCCGAGCTGCCACGGCAGCCCGAGCGTGAACACCCAGATGCTCGCGAACCACATCCGGACGTGGTTGTGCAGGTACCCGGTGTCGACGAGCTCCCGCACCCAGGCGTCCATCGCGTCGATCCCGGTCCGACCCGCGACCGCGTCCTCGTAGCCGTCCGGCAGGTCGCCGCCGAGCAGATCCCGCACGTCGGTCCGGTACCGGCGCCACACCTCGGGACGCTGCTCGAGCCACCCCTTCCAGTAGGTCCGCCAGAACACCTCCTGCACGAACTTCTCGGCGGCGTGCAGGCTGTGTCGGTCGAGGACGGCGTCGACGACCTCCTGCTCGGTCACCAGCCGGTGCCGGATGTACGGAGAGAGTCCGGACACGTTCGTCCGCGCCGGTCCGAGGTCGTGGTTGCGGTCGCGTCGGTAGTCCGCGCCGGCTCGCGGGACGAACTCGTGGAGTGCGTCGATGCCGGCGGCTCGCGTGGGGATGAACACCGCGCCATCCTGCGCGCGGCATCGGCGTGCGAGCCGAGTGCCGTTGTACCCGGTCGACGCGAGCGGGCAGCCCGGCGCGGTCGAGGGTCGCCGGCGCGACCCGATCCGGTCGGGAGGCGCGGTGCGGGCCCGCCACGTGCCTCCCGCCCGGGACGGCGGAGCCGGCCCACAGTACTTTCCGGACAGTCCTTGCTTCATCGATTAAGCGAGTGCATGATGAGGGCAGTTAATCGATAAAGCATCCTAGGGAGGCGCCGTGCCGAAGTCCGTGACCCTGAAGGACGTCGCCGCCAAGGTCGGCGTCACCTCGGCAGCTGCGAGCATGGCCCTCGCCGGCCACGAGCGCATCAGTGAGCGCACCCGCGCGGCGGTGCGACAGGCGGCCGACGAACTGGGCTACGTCCCGAGCTCGGCCGGGCGTGCGCTCCGCAGCCAGCGCGCCGACGCCGTCGCCCTCATCGTCCCGAACTCCTCGACCCACGTGTTCGGTCACCTCTACTTCATGCACGTCCTCACCGGGATGTCGACCGCGGCGAACGCGCACGACGCGCAGGTCATCGTCTCGACGAACGCCGACACGACCTCAGGAGGCGTCGCGTACGAGCGGGTGATGCGCTCCCGGACCGCCGACGGCGCGATCGTCACGAGTGCCGCGATCGACGACGACCACGTGCAGGCCCTGGTCGCCAGCGGCCTGCCGGTCGTCCTGATCGGCAACTACCCGCACCTCGCCCGCGCGGTGTCGGTCGGGATCGACGACGTCGCGGCGACCGAGCAGCTCGTCGACCACCTGGTCACCGTCCACGGGCGCCGCCGGCTGCTCCACGTCACCGGCACCCTCGACCACCAGACCGGACTGGACCGCCGCGAGGGGTTCCTCCGCGCGGCGAACACACACGGACTCGCCGAGGTGTCCGTCATCGAGGGGGACCTCTCCGAGGCATCCGGTGCCGCTGCGGTCGACCGGATGCTCGCCGGCGCGCCGGACGAGCTGCCCGACGGCATCGTCTTCGCGAACGACGACATGGCGGTCGGGGGTCTCCGGGTCCTCCGTCGAGCCGGCGTCCGGGTGCCCGAGGATGTCTCGGTCGTCGGCTTCGACGACTTCGGGCTCGCCCGCGTCACGACTCCGGGGATCACGACGGTCCGCGTCCCGGCAGAGGAGATGGGCCGGATCGCCACCGAGCGGCTCTTCGACCTCGTCGACGCGCGCCGGACCTCCGCCGCCGACGCCGAACGGCACACCGAGTTGCCGGTCGAGGTCGTCCTCCGCGGGTCGTGCGGCTGCGACGACGACACCGAGCGCCTCGCGACCTGACCGAGTTCTTCCCCCGTCCCCCTTCCTCCCGCGCACCGATCGACACCGAACACCGACCTGCGCACCCCCTGCAACGCAAAGGAGCGTTCACGATGAAGCACGCACGCACGACCCTCGCGGTCGTCTCCGGCGCCGCCGCCCTCGCCCTCGTCCTCACCGGCTGTTCCGCCGGCGGCGCGGCGACGAGCAACGGCCCCGTCACCCTGAAGGTCTGGACCGGCTTCACCGGCGGCGACCGGCCCGGGTACGCCACGATCGTCAAGGACTTCGAGAAGTCGCACCCGAACATCACGGTCGACATGACCGTGCAGCCGTGGGACACCATCCAGCAGAAGCTGCCCTCGGCCTGGCTGACCGGCCAGGGCCCGGACGTGGCCGCGGTGTCGAGCGACCCGAACGCCGTCGCGCAGTACGTGAAGACGAACTCGGTGCTGCCGATCACGATGACGGGCAGCGGTGACGGCAAGATCAACACATCGGAGTTCGCACCCGGCACCGTGCAGGAGTTCACCTACGACGGCAAGCTCTACGGGGTCCCCGCGAACTTCGCGACGCTGAGCCTGTACTACAACAAGAAGCTCTTCGAGGCAGCCGGCATCGCGAACCCGCCGACGACCGTGCAGGAGATGGCCGCCGACGCGAAGCAGCTGACGACCGGTGGCAAGTACGGCATAGCGCTCGCCGACAACCAGACCATCCAGATGTGGCCGGTGCTCCAGTGGCTCGAGGGCGGCGACATCGTCACGAGCAAGGGCTGCAGTGCCGTCCAGACGAGCGCCTCGCGCCAGGGGCTCTCGACGTGGGGTGACCTCGTCGCGAAGGACAAGGTCAGCCCGGTCGGCCTCACCGGTGCCGAAGCCGACTCGCTGTTCTCCGCCGGCAAGGCCGCCATGGAGATCAACGGGCCGTGGGCAGCACCCGGGTACAAGTCGGCGGGCATCGACCTCGGCATCGTGAAGGTGCCGGTCGGCGTCGACGGCAAGTCGACGACCCTCGGCTCGATCGCGCCGCTGTCGATCTCGGCGAAGACCAAGTACCCGACGCAGGCCCAGGAGTTCCTCGCCTACTGGACCTCGAAGACGGCGCAGCAGAAGTTCTCGCTGCAGACCGGCTTCCCGCCGCTCCGCACCGACCTCTCCGACGACGCTGACCTGAAGGCCGACGCCACCGTCTCGGTGTTCGCCAGCCAGGTCCCCGACTCCCGTCTGTACCTGCCGCACGTCACGAACGCCACCAAGGTGGACTCCGATGCGTACGTCCCGATGATCGGCAAGATCACCCGTGGCACCTCCGTCGCCGAAGCGACGAAGGAAGCCGCGCAGACCATCGACGGCCTGACCGGTTGCAGCAAGTGACCGACCGACTCGTCGGTGCGGCCCCGCCACGCAACACGCGTGACGGGGCCGCCGCCCCCGACGGCCAGGAGGCACGCCCCGGCCGTCGCCGAGCGCCCCGCTTCCAGCCGGCGTGGCTCTTCATGGCCCCGTCGCTGCTCATCCTCGGCGTCTTCGTCCTCTTCCCGATCCTGCGCTCGCTGTACTACTCGTTCTTCGACTGGACGGTCGGCGCCGTCTCGCAGCAGTTCGTCGGGTTCGGGAACTACGTCCAGCTGGCGCACGACCCCCAGTTCTGGAACGCGCTGCGGGTCACGCTCGAGTACACGGTCGTGTCCGTCGTGCTGCTGGTGGTGCTCGGCTTCGTCGCGGCGCTGCTCCTGCAGCGGGACACCCTGCTGAACCGGATCGTCCGCTCGGTGTTCTTCTTCCCGACGATCGTCTCCCTCGTCACGATCGGTCTGGTCTGGAAGTTCCTCCTCGACCCGGACATCGGCCTCGTCGGTGGGCTCACCGCGCTGGTCGGTCTGCCGAGCGTCGCCTGGCTGCAGTCCACCTCGCTCGCGCTGCCGACCGTGATCTTCGTGGCCGTGTGGAAGAGCATCGGCTTCGCGATGATCCTCTTCATCGCGGGGCTGAAGGGCGTCCCGGCCGAGCGCTACGAGGCCGCCGAGCTCGACGGCGCGAACCGCTGGCAGACCGTCTGGCGGATCACCCTGCCGAGCATCCGCCCCACCCTCCTCTTCACGTCGATGATCCTCACGATCCAGTCGTTCCAGGTGTTCGACCTCGTCTACGTGATGACCGGCGGTGGCCCCGTGTTCGCCACCGACTCCCTCGTGAACCTGCTCTACCGGGACGGGTTCGTGAACTACCAGACCGGGTACGCGTCAGCGATCTCCTGGGTCCTCTTCGTGATCATCATGCTGATCTCGCTCCTGCAGCTCCGACTCTTCCGCTACGACGATGTCGACTGACGCGTTGACCCGGCGACCGTCCGTGACGGAGTCGACCCGTGCCTCCCGTTCCACCACTGAGCACCGACGGCGGCGACACGGCCGCCGGAGTGGCCTCGTCGTCACCGGCTCCGTGCTCAAGTGGGTGTACCTCGGGATCGGACTCGTGTTCGCGCTCGTGCCGTTCATCTGGATGGTGAGCGGGTCGTTCCGGTCCGAGGCCGATCTGTTCGGCCACCCCGCCTCGCTCTTCCCGACGAGCATCACGCTGCACGGCTACGAGGGGGTGTGGCAGCAGCTCCCGTTCCTCCGGCTCCTGCTCAACTCGTTCGTGTTCACCGTCGTGACGACCGTGCTGACGCTCCTGTTCGACTCGATGTGCGCCTACGCGCTCGCCCGGATGCGGTTCGTCGGGCGGAACGTCGCATTCGTGCTCGTCATCGCGACGCTCATGGTGCCGTTCCAGGTGACGCTCATCCCGGTGTTCGTCGAGCTGTTCCACCTCGGGTGGCTGAACACCTACCAGGGCCTCATCATCCCCCGGGCCACGAGCGCGTTCGGGATCTTCCTGTTCCGGCAGTTCTTCATCGACATCCCGCCGGAGCTCGACGAGGCGGCGCGGATCGACGGGGCCGGCCACTGGCGGATCTACTGGCAGGTGATCCTGCCCCTGGCGAAGCCGGCGATCGCGACGGTGGCCGTGCTCAACGGCATGGCGCTCTGGAACGACCTGCTCTGGCCGCTCGTCGTGAGCACCTCGAACGACATGCTCACGCTGCCGGCCGGCCTGACCCTGTTCGGAGGGGCGCACGTCACCGACCACGCGGTGCTGCTCGCCGGGGCCGTGATCTCCCTCGTCCCGATCGCCCTCGGGTTCTTCTTCGCGCAGAAGTACTTCGTCGCGGGCGTGGCGACCTCGGGGCTGAAGTGACCGGCGCAGCGGCCGGAGCCTCCGGGCCGCCGTTCGCTCCGGGATCGTTCACCTGGGCGCTCGGCATCGAGGACACGTGTGTGTACCCGCCGGCCCGCTTCGGGATGGCACCGCTCGACGAGCACGTCCTCACCGGGCACGACCTCGCGTGGCGGACCGATCTCGACACCGTTCGGGAGCTCGGCGCGAGCGCGCTCCGCTACGGGGTCGACTGGCCGAAGGTGCACCTCGGCCCCGGGCTGTTCGACTGGTCGGTCCTCGACGAACGGTTGCCCCACGCGGCCTCGGGCGGCGTCACCGTCATCGCGGACCTCGTGCACTACGGCACGCCGACGTGGCTCGACGGCTCGTTCGCGGACCCCCGATACCCGGAGGTCATCGCCGAGTTCGCCGGGGCCTTCGCCGCCCGGTACGCCGGCGTCGTCGACCACGTCACCCCGCTCAACGAACCGATCACCACCGCGTCGTTCGCGGGCCTCCGCGGCGTCTGGCCACCGGGCCTTGCGGGGTGGGCCGGATGGACGGCCGTGGTCCTCGCGATCGCCGACGGCATCCAGCGGAGCGTCCGCGCCGTCCGCACCGCGAACCCCCGCGCGGTGGTCGTGCACGTCGAGGCCAGCACCCTCGTCGAGTCCGGGGACGGCGAGCCAGCGACCGAGGAGGAAGCGGCGCTGATCACCCTCCTCGGCACCGTGCCGACCGACCTCGTCCTCGGGCACGTCGTCCCGGGCCACCCGGCGCACGACTGGCTGCTGGCCCACGGAGCGACCGAGGCGGCGTTGGGGGAGCTCGTCACCGGGGCGGTCGCGATCGACCTGCTCGGCGTGAACTACTACCCGGACCTGACGCCACGGCGACTCGTCACCGGGTCGGGCGGAACGGTCCAGCACACGCACGACCGCTGGGTGGACGGACTCACCGAGGCCCTCGGACGCTTCGCCGACCGGTACCGACTGCCGATGCTCGTCACCGAGACGTCGATCGAGGGCGAGGACGACCTGCGCTCGGCCTGGGTCCGTGACGCCGGTGGTGCCGTCCGCGACCTGGCGGCGAGCGGGATGGACGTCCGCGGGTTCACATGGTGGCCCCTGTTCGACTTCGTGGACTGGTCGTACGCCGCCGGGGGACGGAACGTCGAGGAGTTCGAACTGGCCGCCGAGGTCGTGGTCGGCCGGGCCGCGAGCGATCGCACCGCGCCCTACCTGCGGCGGATGGGACTCGTCCGGCTCGAGGAGGGGGCGGACGGCGTCCTCCGCCGGGTCCGGACCGCCGCCGCGGATGCCTTCCGGACGAGCGTCGAGGCCGTGACGACGTCGTCCCGGGAGCCGTCGAGCGGTCACACGGACCAGGACACGGCGACGGTCGTCACCTGACCACGCGAGCGGTCGTCGCCCGCGGCACATCGGCCCCGACGCCCCGACGCCCCGACGTCACCGCCACCCGGCCAGCTCCCGCGCGAGCGTCGACCGGGCCCGCACGAGCATCCCGCGCACCGTCGAGACCGGCAGGCCGACCGCGGCGGCGACCTCGCGGTACGGCAGCTCGTCGAGGTGCCGGAGCTCCCAGCACCGGCGCTGCACGGCCGGCATCGCGGCGAGGACGGCGCTCGCCGCGCCCGCCAGCGACGACCGCTCGGCGACCCCGGTCGGGGCGTGGTCCTCGGTCGCCGGCGTCGACTCGTCGACCCACCGGATCGCCGACGACCCGCCCCGACGCAGCCGGTCGTAGCTCCGTCGCCGCGCGGTCGTCACCAACCATGCGCCGATCGCCTCCGGGTCGACGATCGACTCCAGGTGCGTCCACGCCGCGAGGAACGTCTCCTGCACGACGTCGTCGGCGTCCGCCCGACTGTGCAGCAGACGCATCGCGGTCGCGCGCACCAGTGGCGTGTGCCGACGCACGACGGATGCGAACGCCGTGGGGTCCGCGGACCTTGGCGACACGGTGGTGGGGGCGTGCAGGGGCACGACGGACTCCGATCCTCGGGTGGATGCGTGCCGAGGATTCGGAGGAGGCACCCGTCGGGTGGGCCGTGACGGACACCCCAGAGCGCGGGTCGTACCGTGGAGTCGTGCAGGCTGCGTTCTCGATCCGGACCACGACCGAGCGTGACTGGGAGCAGGTGCGGTCGCTCCGCATCGAGAACACGACCGACGACCCGATCTCCTACGGTGCGACGCTCGAGTACACGCTCGCGATGAGCGAGGACGACTGGCGGCTCCGCGCGCGACGTGGCGAGGGGACCGAGACGACGAGTGTGGCGGTCGACCGGACGGGGCGCTGGATCGGGATGATGAGCGGCCAGGTCGGTGACGCGTACGGCAACGATCCCGTGCTCACCGGCGTGTACGTCACGCCGTCGTCCCGCGGCCGGGCGAACGGCGTCGCGGACGCGCTGCTCGACCACGTCGTCGGGTGGGCAGCTGGGCACGGCGATCGGCTCCGCCTCGAGGTGTACGACCAGGCGGTGCCTGCTGGTCGCTTCTACGAGCGTCGCGGGTTCCGCCCGAGCGGTCGCTCCCGCGAATTCCGCCTGCTGGGGCAGGGGCGGGACGCCCCGTCGCTACGCCTGGTCGAGTTGGTGCGGACCGTCACGTGACCGGCTGACGGTCGGGAGGCGCGGTGCGGCCCCGCCCCGCGCCTCCCGTCCGCTGTACGGTCGTCAGACGGCGGCGAGCTCGCGCGTCAGCGCCGCCACGAACGCGTCGATGTCCTGCTCCGAGGTGTCGAACGAGCACATCCACCGCACCTCGTTCCGGCTGGCGTCCCAGTCGTAGAACCGGAAGTGCTCGCGGAGGCGATCGGCCACGCCGGCCGGCAGCGTCGCGAAGACCCCGTTCGCCTGGGTCTCCTGGCTGAACCCGACGCCGCGGATGCTGCCGTCGGCGATCCCCGCCTCGAGGGCGCCGCGGAGTCGCTGCGCCATGGCGTTCGCGTGCCCGGCCGACCGGAGGTAGAGGTCGTCGGTGAGCAGGGCGATGAGCTGTGCCGAGACGAAGCGCATCTTCGACGAGAGCTGCATGTTGAGCTTGCGGAGGTAGTGCAGGCCCTCGGACGCGTCGGGGTTCAGGACGACGATCGCCTCGCCGTAGAGCATCCCGTTCTTGGTCCCGCCGAAGCTCAGGACGTCGACGCCGGCGTCGGTCGTGAAGTCGCGCAGCGGGACGCCGAGGGAGGCGGCCGCGTTCGAGATCCGGGCGCCGTCCATGTGCAGGGTCATGCCGAGCGGGTGGACGTGGTCGGCGATCGCGCGGACCTCGTCCACCGTGTAGGCGGTGCCGAGCTCCGTGGTCTGGGTGATCGAGACCGCCAGGGGCTGCGCGCGGTGCTCGTCGCCCCAGCCCCAGGCCTCCTTGTCGATGAGCTCGGGGGTGAGCTTGCCGTCCGGCGTCTCGACCGGCAGGAGCTTGATCCCGCCCACGCGCTCGGGGGCACCGGCCTCGTCGGTGTGGATGTGCGCGGTCGAGGTGCACACGACGGCGCCCCAGCGGGGGAGCATCGACTGCAGGCCGACGACGTTCGCGCCGGTGCCGTTGAACACCGGGAACGCCTGCGCCTGCGCCCCGAAGTGCTCCCCGACGACCTCGTTGAGGCGTGCGGTGTACACGTCTTCGCCGTACGCGATCTGGTGGCCGTCGTTGGCCGCGGTGATCGCCGCGAGGATCTCGGGGTGGATGCCGGCGTAGTTGTCCGAGGCGAAGCCCCGCAGGTCCAGGTCGTGGAGTCGAAGGGTCACTGGTTCATCCTAGGGAGGGGTCGAGGGGGAGTCGGGTGCCGTTCACGGTGGCCGGATCGACGTCCCAGAGGCGGACGACCTCGTCGCCGAGGCGGTCCTCGAGGCCGTCCAGGCTCCGGACGACGAACACGGCCGCTGCTGCGGTGTCGGGGGCGTCCTTCCGAAACCCCTGGGCGACGGCGCGCACCCAGGCGTCCGCCGCCGCCTTGGCGGCCGCGTAGTTCGCCGCGCCGGCGGTGGGGGCGTCGACGGCGGTGGACGACACGGACGCGAGTCGCCCGGCCGGTGATGCGACGAGGTCGTCGATCAGCGCTCGGGTGGTGTTGCGGAGGGTGCGGAACCCGCGGTCGAAGAAGTCCCAGTCCGCGTCCGTCTGCCCGGCGATGCTGCCGCCCCCGCGCCAGCCGCCGACCAGGTGGACGAGCCCGTCGACCGGCCCGGTGTCCCGGTGGATCCGCGCGACCAGCGCGTCGACGTCGGCACGCGACGACAGGTCGCATTCGTGGGTGGTGACGCCCGGGACGGCGGTGCGGAGCGCCTCCAGGCCCGCTGCCCTCGTGCCCACGGCCACCACCGTCGCTCCGGCGGCGACCAGCGCCCGTGACACGGCGAGGCCGCTGGTGCTGGTCGCCCCCGCGACCAGCACCGTGCGGCCGGCGAGGCTGCCGTCGCTCACGCGGCGGCGGCCCGTGCGTCGTCGCTCGTCCCGGTGATGCCCGCGGTCGACTCGATCACCGCGGCCATCTTCTTGTCGAGCGCCTCGTAGAACATCGACAGCGGGAACTCGTCGTCGAGGACGGCGTCGGTGTAGCCCTTCGGTGGCCCGGCGAGCGTCTCGGTCGGGAGTCCGCGCGCCCACGCCGAGGCCGGGTGCGGCGTGAGCGTCCGGGTGAGCATCTCGTACGCGGCGAGCCAGTGCGCCGCCTTCGGCCGGTCGATCGAGCGCCGGTACAGCTCGTTGATCTGGTCGCTCAGGGCGATGATGACGTCCGGCACGGCGTCCCAGTCGATGGTGAGCTGCGTGTCCGTCCAGTGCAGGACGTCGTGCTGGTGCATCCACGCGAAGAGGAGCTGCCCGCCGAGCCCGTCGTAGTTCCGGACACGGCTGCCGGTGATCGCGAACCGGAAGATCCGGTCGAACACGACGGCGTACTGCACGAGGCGCGCGTGGTCGCGGATCGCGCGCTGCGCGTCCTGGAGGCTCGCATCCGGCAGCGCCGAGAGGGTGCGTTCCAGACGCACTGACTCGCGGAACGCGGTGAGGTCGCAGCGCAGCTCCTCGAGCGAGTAGAGGAAGAACGGCATCCGCTGCTTGATCATGAACGGGTCGAACGGCAGGTCTCCGCGCATGTGCGACCGGTCGTGGATGATGTCCCACATCACGAAGACCCGCTCGGTGAGCTCCTGGTCGTCGAGCATCGCGCGTGCGTCGTCAGGAAGGTCGAGCTTGGTGATCTCGGCGGCTGCGCGGACGACCCGGCGGTAGCGGGCGGCCTCGCGGTCCTGGAAGATCGCGCCCCACGTGAACGTCGGCAGCTCGCGCATCGCGACGGTCTCGGGGAAGAGCACGGCGGAGTTCGTGTCGTACCCGGGGGTGAAGTCGACGAACCGCAGCGCGACGAAGAGCGCGTTGCCGTAGTCCCCGGCCTCGAGCTCGGCGATGAACTCGGGCCAGATGACCTCGACGAGCACGGCCTCGACGAACCGCGAGGAGCTGCCGTTCTGCGTCACCATCGGGAACACGACGAGGTGGCCGATCCCGTCGACGCGGTGCTGCTGCGGCTGGAACGCGGTCAGGGAGTCGAGGAAGTCGGGGACCCGGAACCCCTCGTCGCGCCACCGTGCGAAGTCCTGCTGGACGGCGTCGAGGAACGCGGCGTCGTGCGGGAAGTGCGGGGCGAGCTCGGCGATGGCCGGGACGATCGTCGCGACGTGCTCGGTCGCGGCAGCGTGGTCGGCCGGCTCTGGCACGGAGCCGTCCTGCACCTGGACGGTCTGCAGCGCGGTGACGGCGTCCTTCAGCCGGAGCCAGGCCGGGTGGGCGGCGACCTCGCGGACGGACAGGCGGTCCTCGACGACCTCGGGTTCTCCGACGATGGCGTCCTTCGAGAACTCCTGGACGAACTGCGACATGTCGTACCTCCCGTCGTTGGGCTGGCTGCGGGTGCGCTGGTGCATCGAGCCTAGGCAGGATCGGGGGACGCAATCTTGCCCATCTCCGGCGGAATCGTGCGCATCCGGCGGCCCCGCGCTCCTAACTGATCGCACCGCGCAAGGTTCCTCCGTTGCGGAGCTGGACTGCGCTCGACACCGCTCCACCGGTACGGTCGCAGTGGGCTTCAGGGAGGATCGTGGACGGACGGATCAGCGACGGGTCGAGCGTCGCCGTCGAGGCGGTCCACCCCGGTGACCCGGTGGCTGACGGGATCGTGCGGGCGTACCTCGCCGAGGTCGCGTCGCGCTGGTACGGACGCCCGGCGACCGAGGACGAGGTCGACCAGGCGCTGCGCGACGAGCCGTACGACGACCTGCACGGCGCGTCCGGGGTGTTCCTCGTCGCCGTCGAGCAGGGGCGGGCCGTCGCCTGTGCTGGAGCGCGCTTCGGTCTCGGTGTCGCCGAACTCACGAAGGTCTTCACCCTGCCTGAAGCGCGTGGGCGGGGCACGGCGGCCCGGCTCGTCCGCGAGGTCGAGGTGATGTGCCGTCACCGCGGGATCGGCGTGCTCCGGCTGGACACCCGTGCCGAACTCGCCGAGGCCTGTGCGCTCTACGAGCGGCTCGGGTTCGAGCGCGTGCCCGCCTTCACCGAAGACCCCTACTCGGACCGGTGGTACGCGAAGCGGCTCTGAAACGCAGCGACCGTGGGTCGGGAGGCGCGGGTCGGTGCCGCACCGCGCCTCCTGGTCGAGCCGTGGTCGCGTCCACGGCTACCGGGCCGACGACCCGCGGACCCCACTCGTCCGACGCTGCTGCTCCGAGTCCGGCCACGCTCCGCGTCAGGCGCTCGGACCGCTCGTCCGGTTCAGCCGGTCGGCCGCACGTCCGAGGAGCCAGTTCACGGCCCACCCGACCACGCCGATGACCGGCACCGCGACGATCACGACGGTCCAGACGATCTTCACGAGGTCGCTCCGACGTCGGTCCCGCCACACCTGCACCAGCGCGAGGACGTCCAGCGCCAGCACGACCAGCAGGACCAGCACGTGTGCGCCGCCCAGGTTCTCGAGCACGTCGTTCTCCCCTCGTCCGCCGCGGCGCAGGGGTGCGCTGTGCGGCGGTCCAACGATAGGAGGGCGCGGCGGGCGGTTCGTCAGTCCAGCGGTTGACATCGCTGCTCGCCGGGCGGGCCGAGCACGAAGGCGCACGCTGGGCTGTCCGGGGCACGTCCTGGTCCTCCGATCGTCGGACTGCTCCCGGGCACGGTCGGGTCTACCGTCTGTTGCGTGCGGCAACGACGCCGCACGATGACGAATCGAGCATCATGCAACGACGGATGAAGCACCTCGTCGCGATCGCGCTGAGCGTCGGTGTCGTGGGGGCAGTGCTGCCCGCGGTCTCCGCCCAGGCGGTCACCACGAGCGACACCCCGGACTTCGGGAGCAACGTCAAGATCTACAGTCCCTCCACACCGACGTCCACGATCCAGGCCGACATCGACGCGGCGTTCGACTCCCAGCTCCGGAGCACCAGCGCGCAGTTCGGGAGCCAGCGGTACGCGTTCCTGTTCAAGCCCGGCTCCTACGGACGGGTGTGGGCGAACCTCGGGTTCTACACGACGGTCGCCGGCCTCGGGAAGAACCCCGACGACGTCACCATCAACGGTGCCGTGAACGTCGACTCCGGGTGGAACGCCGGTGACGAGAAGAACGCGACGCAGAACTTCTGGCGGTCGGTCGAGAACGTGGCGATCGTCCCGGAGGGCGGGACCGATCGCTGGGCGGTGTCCCAGGCCGCGCCGATGCGCCGGGTGCACATCAAGGGGAACCTCACGATGGGACCCTCGAACCAGGACGGCGGCCAGGGGTACTCGTCCGGTGGGTACATCGCCGACACGAAGGTCGACGGGACGGTCACGTCCGGCTCGCAGCAGCAGTGGTACACCCGCAGCTCGTCCATCGGGTCCTGGCAGGGCGGCAACTGGAACATGACGTTCTCGGGCGTGCAGGGTGCACCGGCGAACGACTTCTCGAAGAGCTACACGACCCTGGCGACCACGCCGACGACCCGCGAGAAGCCGTACCTGTACGTCGACTCGTCGAACAAGTACCACGTGTTCGTGCCGTCGCTGCGGCAGAACTCGTCGGGTGTGACCTGGCCGGACACCGCCGGCACGGACATCCCGATGCGGAACTTCTACGTCGTCCACCCGGGCGACTCGGCGGCGACGATCAACAGCGCGCTGTCGCAGGGACTCAACCTGTTCTTCACGCCCGGCACCTACCAGCTGAACGCGCCCATCGCGATCACCCGTCCGGACACGGTCGTCACCGGGATCGGCTTCCCGACGCTCGTGCCGACGCAGGGCAACGCGGTGCTCACCTCGACCGACGTCGCCGGCGTGAACGTGTCGAACCTCGTCGTCGACGCCGGTTCGCAGAACAGCGCCCAGCTCGTCCGACTCGGCACGAGTGGCTCGCACGTCGACCACGCCGCCGACCCGCAGAGCGTCCAGGACGTCTTCTTCCGCGTCGGTTCGAGCATCCAGGGCAAGGCGACGACGACCCTGCAGGTCAACGCGGACGACACCCTGGTCGACCACATCTGGGCCTGGCGTGCCGACCACGGTGGGGCCGCCACCGGGTGGGCGGTCAACACCGGCGCGACCGGTGTCGAGGTGAACGGCAACGACGTCCTCGCGACCGGTCTGTTCGTCGAGCACTACCAGAAGTACGAAGTGCAGTGGAACGGCAACAACGGACGGACGATCTTCTTCCAGAACGAGATGCCGTACGACGTGCCGGACAACGCGTCGTGGCAGAGCCCGACCGGCGCCGGCTACGCGGCGTACAAGGTCGCCGCGAACGTCACGAGCCACGAGATCTGGGGCGGCGGTGTCTACTGCTTCTTCAACACGAACCCCGCGGTGCACGCCGACCGGGCGTTCGAGGTCCCGCAGACCGCCGGTGTCCGCGCGCACGGGCTCGTCACGGTGTCGCTCGGTGACACGGGCACGATCTCCAGCGTGATCAACGGGGTCGGCGGAGCGGTGCCGACGCCGGCGGGGAACACCGCCCCCAACCGGCTGGCTTCCTACAACTGATCGACGGACGTCCCCGGTGCGGCAACGCTCGCCGCGCCGGGGACTCCGGCGTGGTCAGCCGGCGTCCGGCTCGTCGAGTCCCCGGTGCGGCGACGGCCTCGGATCAGTGGGATCGGGCGGATCCGGGGCGCCGTCCGCTGCCCGGCGCTCCTGCGCCGCGCAGCCGGTCGGTGAGGTGGTCGCCGGCGATCGCCACGACGAGCCAGACCAGGCCGACCACCAACCAGAGCCACTCCACGGCGGGGATGAACTCGGTGAGGGAGGCACCGGTGCCGCTTCCGTTCCGGGGGTCGATCGTCATGCGGCAGACCGTATCCGGCCCGGGCGTCGGCAGTCGATTCGGATTCGTTCAAGGTCGCGCTCCGGTACGGGTTCCGGCTGGCCGGTTGCGCTCGGCGGCACGGCTCCCCGCGAGTCCGTGCATCAACGGTTCTACAACTTGTAGAGTGCTTCTCGTCGCGGCACCCGGCCCGACCCCGGCCACCGAGGACCCGATGACCGCCCTGGACGATCGTCCCGTCACCCCGCCCACCCGACCCGAGCCGACGCCCGACCGCCGACGCGGCTGGTTCCTGCAGCTCCTGCTCCGGCTGCACTTCGCCGCCGGCGTGTTCGTCGGACCGTTCGTCCTGATCGCCGCGCTGTCCGGCGCCGCGTACGCGCTCGCCCCCTCGATCGAGTCGGCCGTGTACGCGCACGAGCTCACGACACCGTCGCGTGCGGCACCCCTGCCGCTCGCCGACCAGGTCGCGGCCGCGCAGGCGTACACGGACGAGCACCATCCCGAGGACACGCTGTCCGCGGTGCGTCCGGCGCCGACGGCCGTTGACACGACGCGCGTCATGTTCGCCGAGGACGGGCTGCTCGAGTCACAGTCCCGCGCCGTGTTCGTCGACCCCGGCACGGCCGAGGTCCGCGGCGACCTGCTCGTCTACGGCACCTCGGGTGCCCTGCCGATCCGGACGTGGATCAGCACCTTCCACCGCACGCTGTTCCTCGGCGACGTCGGGCGCGTGTACAGCGAGACCGCGGCGTCGTGGCTGGGGGTCGTGGCGCTCGCCGGCCTGGCGCTCTGGATCGCCCGGGCACGGACAGCGCGTCGCCGACGGGACCTCGTGCGCCCCGCCCGGGGCGTCAGCGGACACCGCCGCCTGGCCTCGTGGCACGCCTCGACCGGCATCTGGCTGCTCGTCGGCGCCCTCTTCCTGTCCGCGACCGGCATCACCTGGTCACAGTTCGGCGGCGCCAACGTCGATGCGTTGCGCGCCGCGTGGGGCTGGCAGACGCGGTCGCTGACCACGTCGCTCGGGCCGTCGTCCGCTCCGGCGGACGAGCACGCCGGGCACCACGGGTCCGCCGCGACCGGTGCCGGCGCACCGATGGTCACCCCGGAGCGCTTCGACGAGGTGCTCGCGGCGGCGAAGGCCGTCAACATCGACGCCGCCGAGGTGCAGATCACCCCGCCGACGACGGCCGACCAGGCCTGGACCGTCGCCGAGATCAAGCGGTCGTACCCGACGGCGGTGGACTCGGTGGCGATCGACCCACGGGACGGGAGCGTGGTGTCCCGGACGGACTTCGACACGTTCTCGGTCCCCGCGAAGCTCACCCGGTGGGGCATCGACACGCACATGGGCACGATGTGGGGCCTGCCGAACCAGGTCCTGCTGTTCGTCACGGCGCTCGGCATCGCCGCGATGGTCGTGTTCGGGTACGGCATGTGGTGGCAGCGCCGTCCGCCCGGTGGTCGGGTCGGGCGTGCGCCGACCGGCGGGGCGCTGGCCCGTGCGCCGTGGTGGGGCGTCGCGGCCGTCGTCGCGGCGGCGCTCGCGTTCAGCGCCGTGCTGCCGACCCTCGGGGTCGGCCTGCTCCTCTTCCTGGTGGTCGACGCGCTCGTCGTGACGTTCCGCGGGCAGCGGACGTGACCGTCCGTGGGACGGGAGGCGCGGTGCGGGCCCGCACCGCGCCTCCCGGCCCACGGGCGCGACGTCCGGAGCGCCTGGCGACCTACGCGGACCGGGTGGCGGCGGTCGGCGTGAGCCGGACCGGGACCGCCTTCGAGACGGGGGTGTTGCTGCCCTTCGCCGCGCTGTCGAGCGGCACGAGGACGTTCGCCTCGGGGAAGTAGGCGGCCGCGCAGCCCTTCGCACTCGGGTAGGCGACGATGCGCTGGTCGCGCAGCACGCGCTCGACGTCGTCGTCCCAGACCGTGGTGACGTCGACGTGCTGGCCGTCCTCGAGACCGAGCTCGGCGAGGTCGTCGGGGTTCACGAAGACCACGTGCCGCCCCTTCTTGATGCCCCGGTACCGGTCGTTCAGGCTGTAGATCGTCGTGTTGTACTGGTCGTGGGAGCGCAGGGTCTGCAGGAGCAGCGTGCCCGCCGGTCGGTCGACGTGCTCGAGCTCGTTGACCGTGATCATCGCCTTGCCGGTCGCCGTCGCGAAGGTGCGCGAGTCCCGGGGACCGTTCGGCAGGACGAAGCCCTCCTTGCTGCCGGCACGACGCGAGTAGTCGTCGAAGCCGGGCACGACGTGGCTGATGTGGTCGCGGATCACGTCGTAGTCGTCGCGCATGCGCTGCCAGTCGATCGCGACCCGGTCACCCAGCGTGGCCTTCGCGAGTTCGCACACGATCGCGACCTCGGAGAGCAGGCCGGGGGCGACCGGCGGCACCTGGCCGTGGCTGCCGTGCACCGAGCACACCGTGTCCTCGACGGAGACGAACTGCGGCCCCGACGCCTGGACGTCGATCTCGGTACGGCCCATGGTGGGCAGGATGAGCGCCTCCTCACCGACGACCGCGTGCGACCGGTTCAGCTTGGTCGACACCTGCACGGTCATCTCGGTGCCACGGAAGGCCTGTTCGGCCAGCTGCGAGTCCGAGATCGCGGCGACGAGGTTGCCGCCCATCCCCATCCAGAACCGGATGTCACCGCGACGCATCGCGTGGATGCCCTTGAGCGCGTCGACGCCGTGCTCGCGCGGCGGCTCGAAGTGGAACTCGGCGGCGAGGGCGTCGAGGAAGCTGTCCGGCATCTGTTCCCAGATGCCCATCGTCCGGTCGCCCTGCACGTTGCTGTGACCCCGGATCGGCGAGGCGCCGGCACCCGGGCGGCCGATGTTCCCGCGCAGCAGCAGGAGGTTGATGATCTCCTTGATCGTGTCGACGGCCTTCGTGTGCTGCGTGATGCCCATCGCCCAGGTGATGATCGTGCGCTCGGACCGCAGGTAGCGGTCGGCGAGCTCGTCGATCTCGTCGATCGTCAGGCCGGTGGCGCGGACGACCTCGTCGTCGTCCACCTGCAGGATGTGCTCCACGAAGGCGTCGTACCCGCTCGTGTGCTCGGCGATGAAGGCGTGGTCGACGACGGTGCCCGGTGCCGCCTGCTCGGCGAGGACGACCCGCTTCGCGACGGCCTGCAGCAGCGCCATGTCCCCACCGAGACGGATCTGCAGGAACTGGTCGGCGATCTGCGTCCCCGTCCCGACGACGCCCCGGACTTTCTGCGGGTTCTTGTACCGGCGGAGCCCCGCCTCGGGGAGCGGGTTGACCGCGACGATCTCGGCGCCGTTCTTCTTGGCGTCCTCGAGGGCGGTGAGCATCCGCGGGTGGTTGGTGCCGGGGTTCTGCCCCATCACGATGATGAGCTCGGTCTGCTCGAAGTCGTCGTACGCGATGGTGGACTTGCCGATGCCGACGGTCTCGGCCATGGCGAGGCTCGTCGACTCGTGGCACATGTTCGAGCAGTCCGGCAGGTTGTTCGTGCCGAAGGCCCGGACGAACAATTGGTAGACGAAGGCGGCCTCGTTCGAGGTGCGCCCGGAGGTGTAGAACGACGCTTCGTCGGGGCTGGAGAGGCTCCGCAGCTTGTCCGCGATGATCTCGAACGCGCGGTCCCAGCTGACCGTCTCGTAGTGGTCGGAGCCCTTCGGCTTCCAGACCGGCTCCGTCAGCCGACCCTGCATGCCGAGCCAGTACTCCGTCTTCTCGGCGAGGTCGGTCACGGAGTGCTCGGCCCAGAACGTCTCCGGCACGAGCACGGGCGTGGCCTCCCAGACGACCGCCTTGCCGCCGTTCTCGCAGAACTCCGCGACCTTGCGGTGGTCGGGGTCCGGCCAGGCGCAGCTCATGCAGTCGAAGCCGCCCTTCTGGTTCAGGGACGTCATGAGCTTCAGCGTGCGTGCGACGCCGAGCTGCTGGATCGCCGGACCCATCGAGTGCAGCACCCCGGGGACGCCGGCGGCCCAGTCCTTCGGCTCGCCGACGGTGAGGTCGGCGTCGGTCACGTCGGCGACGGGGGGTTCTTCGGTCATGAGGCGCTCACGGTCGTTCGGGGGTGGGAGGCGGGGTCTGCTGCTGCTTGTTCTTCAGCTTCAGCTTCTGCTTCGGCTTCTGCTGCTGCTGCTGCTCGTGCTTCGGCGATGCGGTCCGGTCGGCTGTAGACCACCATGCTCTGCCCGCGGAGGAAGCCGACGATGGTGACGCCGACCTCGGTGGCCAGGTCGACCGCGAGCGACGACGGCGCGGAGACGGCCGCGAGCACGGGGATGCCGGCCATCGACGCCTTCTGTGTCAGTTCGAAGCTCGCGCGCCCCGACACCATGAGGACCGTGCCGGTCAGGGGGAGCAGGTCCTCCTTGACGGCCCAGCCGACGACCTTGTCCACGGCGTTGTGCCGCCCGACGTCCTCACGCAGGACGAGCATGCGACCGGTGCGGCCGTCGAACAGCGCTGCGGCGTGCAGCCCGCCGGTCTTCTCGAACACGGCCTGGGCCTCGCGGAGATGGTCGGGGAAGGTTGCCAGGAGCGCCGGGTCGACGACGAGGTCGTCGTGGAGGACGGCGTGCTGCGACTGCGTCCGGACCGCGTCGATGCTCGCCTTGCCGCAGAGCCCGCAGGAGCTCGTCGTGTAGAACGACCGCTCGAGGCTCGGGTCCGGCGCGGGGACGCCCCGCGCGAGGGTGACGTCGAGGACGTTGTACGTGTTCAACCCCTCGGCCGTGGCGCCCGCGCAGTACCGGGCGGCCGCGAAGTCGTCGCCCCGGGCGATGACGCCCTCGGACACCAGGAAGCCCGCGGCGAGGTCGAAGTCACTCCCCGGGGTGCGCATCGTGATCGCGAGTGCGCTCCCCCCGACGCGGATCTCCAGGGGCTCCTCGACGGCGAGCAGGTCGTCCCGGACCGCCCGGGACGTTCCGACGGTGATGCGGGTGACGCGTTTCCGGGCGGTGATCCGGTTCATGGTTCGGGTCTACCACCGGCGGCTGCGACCACCAAGGGGCTCGCCCGTCCGAGTGCGGATCGGGGCCAGCCTCGGGGTCGTCACCCCGTCGGGGTCGTCACCCCGTCAGGGTCCTCAGCCCCAGGGCGGCGGGATGGCCGCGGCGGTCTCGCCGGCTCGTCGTCCGCCAGCGGGGACGACGAGCAGCCCGTCGGCCTCGGCCAGCCCGCGCAGCATCGCCGAGCTCTGGTGCGTCGTCGGGACCGCACCCGCATCCGTGGACCGGTACGCCAGGACGAGGGCACCGGACCGCTCGTTCGGCACGTCGACGCCGAGCCGGACCACCGATGGCTGATCGACCGGGCGCCCCAGGAGCCCGGCCACCAGCGGCCCGCCGAACAGCACCATCCCGACCATGGCGGCCATCGGGTTGCCGGGCAGGCACAGGTGGAGCGTCCGTCCCCGGCGAGCGAGCAGCACCGGTCGGCCCGGCCGGATGTCGACGCGGTCGACGACGAGTTCCGCACCGATCCGTGCGAGCGCGCCGCGGACGTGGTCGGTCGACGAGCCGGCCGTCCCGCCGGTGCTCACCACGAGGCGCTCCGGGGCGTCGCCGAGGGCAGCGGCCGTCTCGTCCGCGCCGTCCGGCACGTGGACGGCCACGGTCGGATCGGCGCCCATCGACCGGAGGACGGCGGGCAGCGTGGGGGAGAAGACGTCGCGGACACGACCCGGCAGTGGGACACCGCGCCCGACGACCTCGTCGCCGAGCACCGCAACCCGGACGGTCGGCGCCGGGGCGACGCGCACCTCGTCGACGCCCGACGCCGCGGCGAGGGCGATCCGCGGTGGGGTCAGGACCTGCCCAGACCCGAACAGCAGTTCGCCTCGTGCGATCTCCTCCGCAGCGGGCCGGACGTGTCGCCGGTGCGAGGCGGTGTGCCGGACGAGCAGCCCCGCCGCGTCGAGTCCGGCGTCCTCGGAGCGGACCACCAGGGACGTGCCAGGGGGGACGGGCGCCCCCGTGGTGATCGGACGCGCCGTGCCGGGAACCAGGGGTTCGACCGACGGCGCAGCCCCGGCGACGATCGGCGCACCGACCCGCCACGGTCCGTCGCCCGCCACGGCCCAGCCGTCCATCGCGGCACCGTCGTGCCCGGGGACGTCGCCGGGAGCGTCGAGCGGCGCCGCGAGCGTGCGACCGACGGCGCCGTCGAGCGCGATCGTCTCGGGCACGTCGCGGAGCTGGAGGCCCTGCCGGTGCGCCGCGTCCCGGGCGTCCAGCCAGGGCAGGAGTGAGCCCGTCACGCGTCCGACTGCTCGCCCCGTGCGGTGGCGAGCCGGGTCGCGGTGGCTGCGGCCTCGGTGACGTCGGCCGTCGTGCCACCGCGGAGCCCCGCCGCGTACCCGACCAGGAACGTCGTCAGCGGTGCGGCCGGCCGTGCCACCCCGTGCGCCGCGTCACGAGCGAGGTCGAGCACGACGTCGACGTCGAGCTCGAAGTCGGCGGGGAACCCGAGCGCCGCGGCGAGCTCTGCGGTCCATCCGGCCAGGACGTCGTCTGTGGTCATGGGGCCAGTCAAGCAGGATCGGTGAGACGGGCTGCGGCATCCGGATCGTCGACGTCCGCGCAGAGCGCCGAGGGCACGGCGACCTCGACCAGGTCGAGCGGAGCGAGGAGCCGCCGCATCGACGTGCCTGCCAGCGTGCCGGCGTCCGCTCGCACCGACTCCACCGCCTCGCGGAGCGCGGCCGTCCGGTACAGCGCGAGCAGCGGCTGGCGTCGGCCGTCGTCGTCGACCGCGACGACGCCGTCCCGGAGTCCGTCGGTCGCCGTCGCGCTCGCAGCCTCGAACAGCCGCGCGGTCGCCGCCTCGACCAGCCGTGCGGTCGCCGCCCCGGGGTGGACCAGGTCGCACGCCAGGACGAGGGTGAGCGGCGCGTGCACCGACACCGCCTCCAGCCCGGCGGCGATCGCGGCCACGGGACCGGCGAACGGCGGGTCCTCACGCGCGCGGACCACCCGCGGGGGCAGCGCGTCGGCGTCACGCGGTCCGACCACGACGACCCGGACGGCGCTCGCCGCAGCCGCGACCGCGTGGTCCAGGAGCGTCGTGCCGCGAGCGCGCAGCGCCGTCTTGTCGATGCCGCCGAGTCGCGCTGCCCGCCCACCGGCGAGCAGGACGGCGTCGTACGGTTGGTGCACGGGGCCTCCTCGGGTCGACCTGCATCATGCCCGATGTGCGGCCCCGGTGCGGTGGGTCAGCCCCGCCGACCGGGACGGCGCAGCGGCCGGTGACCCCACCAGCCGAGCCCGTCGGCGTCCAGGTCGAGGTCGTCGATGTGCCGACCGAGCGGTTCGCCGATGTTGTGGTCCGCGACCTCCCACCCGAACTCCTCGGGCGTCGGCTCGTCGCCGGTCGTGTACACGTCGAGCCAGTCGACCGAGGTGCCGCGGTCGCGGATGACACCGACCCGCGGACCGCCGAACGGTGCGTCGTAGACCACCCGGAACCCGTCCTCGGTCGCCCAGGCGTCGTGGACCACCACGGAGCGGCCCTCGGTCGGGCCGCCGTCGCGCAGTTTCCGCAGGCAGGCGAGGAGTGCGCGCGGACCCCACTCGTCCGACGCGGCCGACTCGAGTCCGGCGATCAGCTCGGCGTGGCGCTCGCTCGTCACCGCGTCACGCGCCCGGACGAGCACGGAGCGGGCGGACGACGCTCACGCGCGCGGGCCGTTCGCCCGGTCGAGCCGATCGGCTGCTCGTCCCAGGAGCCAGTTCACGGCCCAGCCGAGCACACCGATGACCGGCAGCGCGAGGATCACGACGGTCCAGAGCACCTTCACGACGTCGCTCCGCCGTCGGTCCCGCCACACCTGCACCAGCGCGATCACGTCCAGCGCCAGCAGGACCAGCACCACCAGCACGTGCGTCCCACCCAGGTTCTCGAGCACGTCGTCCTCCCCTCGTCGCGGCGCGCGGTGCGCTGCGCGGCCGTCCCAGGATAGGAGCGGGCACGGTCGGGGATCGTCCGTCCAGCGGTTGACATCACCGCCAACCGGCCAACCGGCCCACCGCTCACCGGCCCACCGGCCCCGGGCACGTCAGTCGATCCGTCCGTGCACGGGGCACCGGTGGCCCGTCGGTCACGCGGAGCAACGAGCCGCGGCCGCTCCGTCACCGCGCGTCACGGACGGACACGGTGCGACACAACCCTTCCGGCGGGCACGGCGCGGTGCCACGGTTCTCCGCATGGCGTACATCTGCTTGCTTCTCTCCGGCGCAGCGCTCCTGGTCAACGGCCTCACGCTCCTCGGACGCGTCCCCGGCCGGGACAGCGGCGTGTTCAACGTCCTCATCGGCGGCCTCCAGCTCCTGCTGTGCATCGCCGTCGCCGTCGCCGCAGACGGCTCCCTCCCCGCCCTGCTGTCCATCACGGGGACGTTCCTGTTCGGCCTGACCTACCTGTACGTCGGTCTCGATGCCCTCGCCGGCCTCGGGGCGACCGGACTGGGGTGGTTCTGCGGCTTCGTCGCGGCGGTCGCCGTCGCGTTCGCCGTCACGAACGTCGCGGTCGACCCGGTGCTCGCCGTCCTCTGGGCGACGTGGGCCGGGCTCTGGACGCTGTTCTTCCTGCTGCTCGCCCTGGGTCGTGACATCGGCCGGTTCACCGCCTGGGCGCTCGTCCTCGCGAGCCAGACCACCACGACGGTGCCGGCGCTGCTCGGACTCGCCGGACGGTGGCCCGCCGGGGGCTGGTGGACCACCGGAGCGGTCGTGGTCGCGATCGCCGTGTTCGTCGGCGCCGCGGTCCTCGCACGACGGGGATCGCCCCGGTCGACCGCCGCAGCCGGCGTCGACGGTGCCACCCCGGTCGAGCACGTGGTCGCCGCGCCGACCGCGGCCGTCTGACGACAGCGCCGCGACCGAGACCCCGACCCCGAAGCCCGCCCCACCGCCCGACCCCGAACCCCGCCCCCCACCGCCCGACCCCGTACCGGAAGGCACACCACCATGACCGACACCACCGCTGCCCGTCCCGCGACCGACGACGCCGTCGACTACGAGACCCTCGCCGCCCGCTTCCGACCGATCTTCGACCGCATCGCCGCCGGTGCCAGCGCCCGCGAGCAGGAGCACCGCCTGCCCTTCGACGAGATCCGCGAGCTCGCCGCCGCCGGGTTCGGCGCCGTGCGCGTCCCCGTCGCGTTCGGCGGGGCGGGTGCGACGCTGCCGCAGGTGTTCCGCCTGCTCACCGAACTCGCCGCCGCCGACAGCAACATCCCGCAGGCCCTTCGCGGCCACTTCGCCCTCGTCGAGGACCGACTCGTCGCCCGCACGGGGGAGCGCGACGCGTGGCTCGAGCGCTTCGGCCGCGGGGAGATCGCCGGGAACTCCTGGACCGAGGTCGGTGCCGTCCAGATCGGCGACGTCATCACGAAGGTGACCCCGCAGGACGACGGCACGTTCCGGATCAGCGGCCAGAAGTACTACTCGACGGGCAGCATCTTCGCCGACTGGATCGACACGTACGCCGAGCGCACCGACACCGGGGAACGGGTCATCGCGATCGTCGACGCCCACCAGCCGGGTGTGACCCACGGCGACGACTGGGACGGCTTCGGCCAGCGCACCACCGGCTCGGGCACCAGCACCTTCACCGACGCGGTCGTCGCCGCCGACGCGGTCATCCCGTTCGACGACCGGTTCAAGTACCAGACCGCCTACTACCAGGCCGTGCTCCTCACGGTGCTGGCGGGCTCGGTCCTCGCCGCCGAACGCGAGATCGCCCTGCAGGTCCGGAGCCGCAACCGCGTGTTCTCGCACGGCAACGCCGACACCTTCGCGGCCGACCCGCAGATCCTGCAGGTCGTCGGTGAGGTCTCCGCCGCCGGCTTCGCCGCGTCGGCGATCGTCGACCGGGCAGCGGAGGCGCTGCAGGCCGCGTACGAGGGCGCCGCCCTCGACACCGCCGAGGACGAGCGGCGCAACGACCGTGCGGAGCTCGCGACGGCGCAGGCGCAGGTCGCGCTCACCTCCCTCGCGACGACGGCGACGAGCCACCTGTTCGACGCCCTCGCCGCGTCCGGCGTGAGCACGACGAAGAACCTCGACCGGCACTGGCGCAACGCTCGCACCGCTGGCAGCCACAACCCGTGGGTGTTCAAAGCGCGCATCATCGGCGACCACGCCGTGAACGGCGTCGAGCCGCCGCGTGTCTGGGCGATCGGCGCGACGCGTCGGTAGTCCGAGCGCCGTCGGCCGGGTCGGTCAGAACAGGTTGCCGCCGCTGGCGACCTGCAGCGCGACGACCGCCCCGGCGAAGACGAGCAGCACGCCGACGAGCGTCGTCAGCGCGACGGGCCACCCCGTCCGCCGTCGGCCGCGGCGTGCGACCGACCCGGCGATCCCCACGACGAGGACGACCGCCGTGAGGACGAGGTGCCAGGCCTCGATGGTCGTGCCGACGTCCCCGTCGCCGGCGGCGCACCCCGGTGTGGGTTGCGCGCAGGCGGCGAACGCCAGCTGGCCGACGAGGACCGCGAACCACGCCGCCGGGCTCACGAGGACGGCCGCGCCGAGGAGCAGGACGGTGGCGACGAGGTCGCCCACGCCCGGCGCCGGCCGTGCGGGTCGCTCGACGGGTCGCTCGGGGTGCAGCTCCAGGTCGTCACCGGGATCGTCCCACCAGTCCTCGCGTGCCCCCACGTCCCCAGCGTAGGGGCAGGGTGTCGACGTGCGCCGACGGCGGACGGGAGGCGCGGGTCGGGCCCGCACCGCGCCTCCCGTCCGGGAGCGGGCCCGGCCGCACCCGCGACCGCCCGTGCAGCGACGCGGTCAGGCGCGCGTGCGCGGCAGGACGACCTCGCGACGGTCGTCCCACGGTTCGGCCCAGCCGAGGCGGTCGAAGAGCGCGTCGAGGAGCATCGCGGTGAAGCCCCAGACGACGTGCTCGGTCCCGTCGGCGTCGATGGTGAAGGCGGGGCCGCGCCACTCCTGGCCGCCGCGGCGGATCACCGTCACACCCCGGTGGGCCGGGTCGAGCAGGTCGGCGACCGGCGCGCGGAACACCGCGGCGGACTCGGCCCGGTCCACGACCCGGACGGGGGAGGACTCCCGCCACCACCCGAGCACCGGCGTCACGAGGTGCCTCGAGAACGCGAGCGGCACCGGGGCGACCGTGCCGAGGACGTCCACGCCCGCGGGGTCGAGACCCGTCTCCTCGCGCGCTTCGCGGAGCGCCGCGTCGACCGCGTCGGTGTCCCCCGGGTCGACCCGGCCGCCGGGGAACGCAACCTCGCCGGGGTGTGCCCGGAGTGTGGCGGCACGGGCGAGGAGCAGGACGTCGAGTCCCCTGGACACCGCGGCGTCGGCGGCCGGACGGTCGCTCGGGACGTCGTCGAGCTCGCCGAACAGGATGAGGACGGCGGCGTTGCGTGAGGCGCTCGCCTCGGGCATGCCCGTCACGAGCGGGGCGGCACCGGGAGCCACGAGCGCGGACAGTTGCTGGCGCGCCGGGTTCACGCCGTCAGCCTAGGCGCTGGCCGCCCGCGCGGACATCCGGAAGGCGTGGTCGAGGCCGCGTCCGGCGGGCTTCTCCGAGGCGGGGTCGGTACGTTCCGACACCACCGGGACCACGGCGGTCCCGCACCGACACTGCACGGGAGCACACCATGAGCGACACCGACGGCACCGCACCGAAGAACGACCCGGAGGGCACGCCGAAGCCGGACGGCCTCGGCGAGGACGGCACGATCCCCAACGAGCCCGACGGCCTCGCCGCCGGACACGCGGGCGACGACTCGCACTTCAACCCCGAGGAGGACGACGGCACGGAGTGAGCGCGGCGCGGGGTGGCCGACCGGCGGGTGACCTGGGACGATCGAGCATGGGGAATCGCCGGGGCACGCTGGTCACCGCCACGATCGGGATCGGGCTGGTGCTGGCGCTCGCCGGGTGCTCCTCGCCCGGGTCGGCCTGCGCCGACTACGGGCAGGGCAACACGGTGGACGTGGTCGTGCCCGACCACCTCGCGACCGCCGTCGAGTCCGTCGCCGTGTGCGTCGGTGCCGACTGCACGCCGGAGCGGGAGTCGGCGACGTCGGAGGTCGACGGCACGACCTGGACGGTCCCGGTCGAGCAGACGCAGGACGAACGCGGCCGTGTGGCGCTCTTCGACGCCCACGGTGCGCAGCTCGACGAGCGCGGGGTCGACCGGGCCTGGACGGACTACGGCTTCGGGGCACCCCTGCAGTGCCGGGGGAGCGGTGTCGCCGAGGTTCGACTCGACTGACGGCCCGAGGTGCGGGCCGCACCGGACGGTGAGCTCGGAGACGCTCGGAGACGCTCGGAGACTAGAGCACCCGCTCCAGCAGCCGGAGCGTCCCGGCGATGTCGACGTCCCGGTCGAGCAACCACTGCACCTGCAGGCCGTCGAACGCCGCGATGATGAGTGACGCCACCTGGTCGAGGTCCACGTCGCTGTGCCGGCCGGACGCCGTGAGCTCGTCGCGGAGCTGGCCGGCGAGCTCGGCCCTGGCCGTCGCGAACCGCCCCGCGAAGTACGACCGTGCCGTCTCGTTCCCGGGTTCGACCGAGGTCCCGAGGAGGGTCGTGTAGAGCGTCACCAGTGCGGGTTCGACGACGTTGCGGTGCGCGACGAACTCGAGCCTGGTGAACACGCCCGCGGTGTCGCCGAGCGCCCGGTTCGACGCCTCGTCGCGTTCCCGGAGCACCTCGACGAGCAGGGCTTCCCGCGACGAGAAGTAGTGCCGGAGCGCGGCGTGCGAGACGCCGATCGCCTCGCCGATCGCCCGGAGCGAGGTGCCGTCGATACCGCGGGAGGCCACGACCTCGAGCGTCTGGTCGAGGATCTCCTGCCGACGCTGCACGCCCTTGGCGTACGGGCCGCGGCTGCTGCTTCCGTCGGTGGAGGTCACGCGGCCAAACCTACCGGCAGCCCTGCGTTGCCGAAGAACGAGCGGAAAGTACCGCAACAAAAACTTCCGGTCGGAGGTTTTGGGTGCTACTGTCCCGATCACCTAGTAGGACTAGGGATTCAGACGGGCCCCGAAGCCCCTGTGACTCGAGGAGGAGTCATGTCGACACCGACGTCGAAGGAAGAACCCACTCGCGGCATCGCCGGGACCGCGTCCCCCGCGGTCACCGCAGCCGCCGGCGCCACCGCGACGGACGAGGCAGCAGCCTCCCGCGCCTTCTCGGTCGAGGGCATCACCCAGGCCGTCAGCTCCGTGCGCGTCGGCCGCGGCTACCTCTGGGGCCTGAGCTTCGCCCAGTTCGGCCTGTTCGTCGCCCTGCTCACGCCGGTGTTCGTGAGCATGTCGATCAAGGCGAGCGAGCTCAACCCGAGCAACCCGGAGTCGGTCGTGGGATCGGTCCTGCCGTTCGGCGCCTTCGGTGCCCTGCTGGCGAACCCGCTCTTCGGAGCCATCTCGGACCGCACCCGCACCCGCTGGGGTCGCCGTCGCCCGTGGATGATCGGCGGCGTCGTCGTCTTCGTCGGCGCACTCGCCTGGCTGGCCTTCTCACCGAACCAGCTGCAGCTCACCCTGGCGTGGGTCCTCGCGCAGGTCACCGCCAACGCCGTGCTCGCCACGCTGACCGCGAGCTTCGCCGACAACGTGCCGGAGTTCCAGCGCGGCAAGGCGTCGAGCGTCATCGCCCTCGCCCAGAACATCGCGATCCTCGCCGGGCTGTACCTGGCCGTCTACCTCGTCGGCAACCTGCCCGTCCTCTTCATCGCTCCGGGCATCCTGGCGATCATCGCGATCGTGGTCTACGCCGTCATCGCCCGTGACGACCTGCCCACCACGCCGATCAAGCCGTTCAGCTGGATCAACCTGATCAGCTCGTTCTGGACGAACCCGATCAAGCACCGCGACTTCGGGCTCGCCTGGTGGGGCCGCTTCCTCATCACCTTCGGCACCTTCATGTTCACGACGTACCGCCTCCTCTACATGGAGGACCGGATCGGGCTCCCGCAGAAGGAGGCCGTCGGGGTCGTCGCGTTCGGTGTGCTCCTCTACACCGTCGCCCTCCTCGCCAGCGCCGCGCTCTCCGGCTGGGTGTCCGACCGTGTCGGCCGCCGCAAGGTGTTCGTCTGGAGCTCCACCGCCCTCACCGCGGTCGGCCTGGTCATCCTGGCGCACGTGGACACGGTCGGCGGGTTCTACTTCGCCGAGATCGTGATGGGCTTCGCCTTCGGCATCTACGCCGCGATCGACACCGCCCTCATCGTCGACGTGCTGCCCGACCCGGAGCGTCCCGGCAAGGACCTCGGCGTCATCAACATCGCGAACGCCCTGCCCCAGTCGCTCGCCCCCGCGGTCGGCCTGTTCCTCCTCGGCATCGGCGGTGGGCAGAACTACACGCTCATGCTCTGGGGTGCCGGCGTCGCGGTCCTGCTCGGGGCCCTCGTCATCCTCCCCATCAAGTCGGTCAAGTAGCGCACTCCGTGCGTCAGCAGCCTGGAGGCGCGACCCGCGTCCGCAACGCGAGCCGCGCCTCTCCCCACCGGCACGGCCTGCACGCCGCTGGCGCGTCGTACAGGAACCGGCGGCGTGGGCCCCGGCCGTCACCGCCACCCCGCGACGACGCGGGCAGAAAGGACCCACCATGGCTCCCGCCATCTCCCTGCAGCTCTACACGGTGAACGCCGCGCTGGAGCCCGACCTCGACGGCGGCGTCCGCCGCCTCGCCGAGATCGGCTTCGACACCGTCGAGGCGTTCGCGTTCGTCGGTCGATCCGCCGAGCTCAAGCAGGCGTTCGACGCCCACGGCATCACCGCGACGACCGGGCACGCCTTCCTCGTCGAGGAGACCATCCCGCTGCCGGACGGCAGCGTCATGACCGCCCCGTCGCACGCCGACACGTTCGCCGCCGCGAAGGAGCTCGGCCTCGAGATCGTCATCGACCCGTTCGTCGGGCCCGACCACTGGACCACCCGCGAGGGCGTCGAACGCATCGCTGCCAGGCTCAACGCCGCCGCCGTCGAAGCCGCCGAGCACGGTCTGCGCGTCGGCTACCACAACCACGACCACGAGCTCCGGCCGCAGATCGACGGCCAGCCCGCGCTGCAGGTGCTCGCCTCGCTCCTCGACCCGGGCGTGGTGCTCGAACTCGACCTCTACTGGGCATCTGCCGCCGGCATCGACGTCGTCGCGTTCATCCAGGAGCTCGGCGACCGCATCGTCGCCGTGCACGTCAAGGACGGCCCGATGCGCGAGGGCATCTCCACCGCGACGATCCCCACCGACCAGACCCCGGCCGGCCAGGGCGACGTCCGGCTCGCCGAGGCGCTGGCCGCGGCGCCCGCCCTCGAGTACGCCGTCATCGAGTTCGACGGCTACGACGGCGACGTCTTCGACGGCGTCGAGCAGTCCTACCGGTGGCTCCGCGCCACCCTGAGCACGGAGGCGGTCTCCGCATGACCCGCACGGGCACGGTCGGCATCGGGTTCATCGGCGCCGGCATGATCAGCGAGCAGTACCTGTCGAACCTCACGCGGTTCCCCGACGTCGAGGTGGTCCGGATCGGCGACATCGACACCGAGCGCGCGGCGGCGTCGGCCGCGAAGTGGGGCGTCGCAGCGTCCGGTACCGGCGACGAGGTCCTCGCGGACCCGGACGTCGAGATCGTGATCAACCTCACGCTGCCGGCGACGCACGTCGAGGTCTCCACCGCCGCGCTCCGCGCCGGCAAGCACGTGTGGAGCGAGAAGCCGATCGGGGTCGACCGCGAGTCCGCAGCCGGGTTGGTCGCACTCGCCGAGTCGCTCGGGTTGCGGCTCGGCATCGCACCCGACACCGTGCTCGGCACCGGGTGGCAGACCGCCAAGCGGGCGATCGAGGCCGGCGCGATCGGCACACCGCTGACCGCGGTCACCAGCTTCCAGTGGCAGGGCCCCGACGTCTTCCACCCGAACGCGTCGTTCCTGTACGCGAAGGGCGCCGGCCCGCTGTTCGACATGGGGCCGTACTACTTCACCGCGCTCGTGCACCTGCTCGGGCCGATCGCCTCGGTCGTCGCGACCGGCTCCCGCTCGCGGGACACCCGGCAGCTGGTCGTCGGGCCGAACGCCGGCCAGGAGTTCCCGGTCGAGGTCCCCACGCACCTCTCCGTGCTGACGTCGTTCGAGCACGGCGGCAACGCGCAGTCCCTGCTCTCGTTCGACACCCCGCTGTTCCGGCACGGCGTCTTCGAGGTCAACGGCACCGAGGGCACGATCGTCCTGCCCGACCCGAACACCTTCGGCGGCGGCCACCCGATCCGCATCGCTCGGCCGCTGTCGAAGGACGTGTCGTTCCCGTTCGAGCAGGAGTGGGAGACCGTCCTCGACGCCGAGCCCACGGCCGGCCGGGGACTCGGCGTGCTCGACATGGCGCGGGCGATCCGCGGCGGCGGCGCACACATCGCGACGGGCGAGGTCGGGTACCACGTGCTCGACGCGATGGTCGCGGTGGAGGAGTCCGTCGAGCGCCGTGCGTTCGTCGAGGTCGCGTCCACCGTGGCACCGATCGCATCGCTGGCGGAGGACTTCGACCCGTTCGCCCGCACGCTCGCCACGGAGCCGGCCGCCGTCTGACGGTCCGGACCACCCGCGAGTCTCGGCTGGGCGGACAGTTTCGCGGTCCGAGGACCGCGAGGGTGTCCGCCCAGCCGAGACTCGGTCAGCCGCGGGCGTTCGGCCGGCGACGGCCGGGGTCGGTCAGCCGCGGCCGGCGTGCTCCCGCAGGGCGACCACCACGCGGTCGAGGAAGTCGTCGACCTCGTCCTGGCGGTAGCCTTCGCGGAACTTGGTCGGCCGGAAGCGCGCCAGGGTGACGTCCTCGGGCGTGAGGGGGTCGACCGGACGTCCGGACTCGTACCCGGCGAGGGTCGCCCGGACCCGGTCGAGGAAGTCGTCGACCTCGCCCTGGTCGTACCCTTCGCGCCACTTCGTCGGTGCGAACCGCACGTTCGTCACATCGCTCGCGAGCATGCTCTCCCCCTCGTACCGGCCCATCGCCGGCCCACCGCCGGCCCATCGCCGGACTGTCGTGCCGAGACGAACCCCTCGTCCCGGCGTGCGCGACGATCCTCGCACACGTCACCCGGCGGGGGTGTCCGCCCAGAGCCGGTCGATCGGGACGTCCTGCCCGAGCACCGCGACGGCCGCGCGGTGCCCCGAGTACAGGGCGCCGGCCACCGTCGCGGGGTCGAGCGTCCACGTCGCCTCGCCCGCCAGGTGCACGCGCCCCGCGATCGGTGTCGCGAGGTCGTCGTGGTCGTCCGTCGTCGACCCCGGCAGCATGTGCGCGTACGAGCCCCGGGCGAACGGGTCGTCCTGCCACGCCGTGACGAGCACCGAGGTCGGTGTTCCCACGGCATCGCCGTACAACCGGCGGAGCTGCTCGAGCACCGAGTCCGCGACCTGCTCCGTGCTCCAGCCGCGGATCGCCCTCGCGGCGGGCCCGGCGGCGAAGGTGAGCAGCGTCGGGACGCCGTCGAGCCGCGTCAGGTCGTACCAGGAGTGCCACCGGTGCCCGGCCGGCCCGAGCTGCCGGATCGCGTAGACGTCCTCGTCCCAGAACCGCTCCGGGAACCGCAGGACCACCTTCTCGAAGGCGTTCATCCGCAGGCGTCCGAGTGCTTCGCGGTGGCGTCCGGGCAGCGGCGGCTCGAGCACCAGGTCACCGGCCTGGAGCACCCCGACCGGGACCGTCACCACGACGACGTCGGCGTGGACGGTGCCCCGGCTGCTCGTCACGACGACGCCGTCGTCGCCGTGGTCGACCCGCGCGACGACGTGTCCGAGCCGGACGTCGAGCCCCGCCGCGAGGTGCGCGGGCAGGGCGTCGTACCCGTCCGGGAACACGACCTCGTC
The DNA here is from genome assembly GCF_047977705.1 of Curtobacterium sp. LFS084. Lineage (NCBI taxonomy): Bacteria > Bacillati > Actinomycetota > Actinomycetes > Micrococcales > Microbacteriaceae > Curtobacterium > Curtobacterium sp. LFS084. The sequence goes on along the minus strand of NZ_JBFPFM010000002.1, from coordinate 175,822 downwards.
GCCCGCGATCGTGTCGTCGTCGAGCCCGTGCGCGGCGAGTTCGTCGCTCGCGACCCCGTACTGCTCCTCGCTCCGGTGCTCGAGGTGCTCGAGCACCCGCTCGGCCCGCTCGCCGTCCCACCCCTGTGCCGCGACGGCCCGGGCGACCACGTCGCGGTACGAGTCGTCCGCAGCGGACCGCTCGATCTCGTCGACCAGGTCGCGGTCGACGGTGTGCACGTCGGCGGCGAACCGGGCGGCTGCGCCGGCGTCGAGCCGACGGCCGTCCGGCCCGTGGTACGCGATCGGCCGGCTGTCGACCTGGTACCCGCCGACCGTGAACTCGACGGTGCGGATCCCGAACGCGGCGACGGCGTCGGCGACCGCGTTGTCCTCGACGCCGTGGATCCACGACGCACCGAGGTCGGTCACGAGCCCGTCGGTCCGGTCGGTGTGGACGCGTCCGCCGATCCGGTCGCGGGCCTCGAGCACGACGACCCGACGCCCGGCCCCGGCGAGCAGCCGAGCGGCGGTGAGTCCGGCGACGCCGGCACCGATCACGACGACCTCGGTCTCCTCCATGCTGGTGCTCCTCTCGGGACTGGATCAAGATTGACACAGCCAGGTGCGGAAATCGTCGCCAGGGTCTAGTTTCAGTGCTCGTATCCACAGAGTCGTGGAGCAACGGCGACGGTTTCCGTCGCCCGCCATCGAGAGAGCGTGGTGGTCATGCGAGACGAACGGGTCGTGACGGTGTCGACCGAGACGGTCGGTACCGAGAAGGGGCTGCGTCCGGGAGCCATCGGGCTGGTGGGCAGCGTCGTGATGGGCATCTCGTCCACCGCGCCCGCCTACAGCCTGGCGGCGAGTCTCGGACTGGTCGTGGCGAGCGGCGGTGCCCTGCTGGCCGGGGTGAAGGCGCCGGCGATCATGCTGCTCGCGTTCATCCCGATGTGGATGATCGCGGTGGCCTACCAGGAGCTCAACCGCGAGGACCCCGACTGCGGCACGACCTTCACGTGGGCGACCCGCGCGTTCGGTGCCGTGACCGGCTGGCTCGGCGGGTGGGGGATCATCGCCGCGGACGTCATCGTGATGGCGAACCTCGCCCAGATCGCCGGCTCGTACGGGTACTCGTTCGTCGGCGTCCTGACGAACGACCCGGCGATCAGCGCCCTCGGGAACAGCACGCTGTGGTCGACCGTGGCCGGGGTGGCCTGGATCGCGATCATGACGTTCATCTGCTACGTCGGCGTCGAGGTGTCGGCCCGCCTGCAGTACGTGCTGCTCGGCGTCGAGGTGCTCGTCCTGGTGATGTTCGCGGCCGTCGCGCTCGTCCGGGTCGCCACCGGCAACGGCGTCGAGGGCTCGATCACGCCGTCGCTGTCGTGGCTGTGGCCGAGCGGCATGGACTTCGGGTCGGTCATCGCGCCCGCCATGCTCACGGCGATCTTCATCTACTGGGGGTGGGACACCGCCGTCTCGCTCAACGAGGAGACGAAGGACCCCGAGAAGACCCCCGGTCGCGCGGCCGTCATCAGCACGGTCCTGCTCCTCGTCATCTACGCCCTCGTCTCGATCGCGGCGATCGCGTTCGCCGGCGTCGGCACGAAGGGCATCGGCCTCGGGGCCCAGGGCAACGCCGACGACGTGTTCTCGGCGATCGGCCCGGCGCTCTTCGGCAACTCGTTCCTCGGGCACGCGGCGATGGCGCTGCTGTCGTTCTCGATCCTCACGTCGGCGTCCGCCTCGACGCAGACCACGATCATGCCGACCGCCCGCACCTCGCTCTCGATGGCGGTCTACAAGGCACTGCCGTCCCACTTCGCCCGGATCCACCGCCGCTTTCTCACCCCGACCTGGTCGACCATCGGGATGGGCGTCGCGTCGATCGGCTTCTACGTGCTCTTCACCGTCATCTCGACGAACCTCCTCACCGCCCTGATCGGCTCCGTCGGTCTGATGATCGCGTTCTACTACGGGCTCACCGGCTTCGCGTGCGTCTGGGTCTACCGGCGCACGCTGTTCAGCACGGTCCGGAACTTCGTCATGCGGGGCCTCGTCCCGCTGCTCGGCGGGCTGACCCTCGCGGTCACGTTCGTCTACGGCCTCGTGCAGTTCGCCCAACCCGATTGGCTGCAGGGCGACGACGGGAAGGACGTCACGATCCTCGGCATCGGTGCCGTCGCCGTCGTCGGTGTCGGTGCGATCCTCATCGGGGTCGTGCTGATGGTCGTCTGGTGGGTCCGGTCGCCGGACTTCTTCCGGGGGCGGACCCTCACGAGCACGAGCAACATCCTCGTCCTCGACGTCCCGGGTGCCGTCCCGGAACCGACCGTCATCGCACCCGACTTCTCGAACCTGCCGACCGGCAGCATCGCGGTCGACGAGGAGACCGGCAAGCGGTTCCGCCGCACGAGGTCGCGGCGCGACGACGACTGAGCGCGCCGACCGACCTCGGCCCGCAGCCGACGTGGGTGCGGCGGGTCAGGTCCCGGCCGACGCGACGCCGGACGGGAGGCGCGGGGCGGGCCCGCACCGTCCCTCCCGGTCCGGCAGTCAACCGGTCGGCGCGGTGCGCCGATGACGGGCTCCGCCGATCATCCATCACGCCGCCGGTTCGCGCCGCAACGACCGCAGCACCGGCAGGAGCGTCTCGAGGGCGCCGGGTCCGGCCTCGAACGGACGGCCGAGGGCCGTCCGCGGCGGCAGGACGAGCTCGCCTCCACCGACGAGGTCGAACCAGAGCGCGTAGTCGACGCGCGAGCCGCGCGAGCCCTTGGTGGCGAGGTCGACGGCCCGGATCCTCGTCCAGGACAGATCGATCACCGGAGCGTCCAGCTCCGGCGTCCAGCCGTGCATGCCGGCACGATCGAGCGTCCACACCTCGGGGCGGGGCCGCGGGAGGTCCTCGGTGGTCCGGAGCCCCTTCGTCAGCACCGGCAGGAAGAACTCGGGGGTGTGTCCGGCCGCGCGGATCCGTGCGAGCGTCCGGCGGTCACGACGGCCGCTCCACCAGGTGCCGACCGACATCACGATGCCGACGACGACCAGGAACAGCTCGATCAGCACCACACTGCCGACGCGACTGCTGCGCGCCAGCTGGGCGACGAAGGCCGGCGACGCGAACTCCGCCGCGATGAGTGCCGACGCGCCGACCACGAGGATCGCGGCGGCGAGGTGCACCGGCCACTGTCGGGGCGCGACGCCGTCACGGAGCCGTTGCACCCACCCGTCCGTCACGTCCCGCACGGACCCATCCTGCTCGGACGCGGCCCGGAGCGGTCAGAGGCGGTGGGACCGCCGGCGGCCGAGGACCGCGTCGAGCACGCGGGCGAACCGCGGACGCGGGCGGACGGGCTTCGTCTCGATCGAGCGGGTCGGGGCGCGGAGCGCGAGGTCGTGCAGCATGTTCCGCTTCGAGCCGTCCCAGTTCGCGAACAGGTACGCGCCACCGAGGAACGACAGGCTCCGCACCGGCGTGCGCTTCCACGAGTCGGCGGCGACGTAGTACCCGGCGTGGCCGGCGTGGATGTGCTGGATCACGGTGTCGACGTCGATGACGCTGGTGGTCGTCACGACGGCGGTGATGCCCGTTCGGTCACGGGCGACGTACTCGATGAGGTGTTCAGACACGCGGGCTCTTGGTCGGGTCGTGGGCCCGTCGGGGTCGGGGAGTACGACACGACGAGGCATGGCCGGAATCGTCGTTGCTCCCGAACCAAAGAATACGCCGAGAATGCTGCGCGCGGCGAGGAGGAACCTGACCGGATGCGCACGCTGCAAACCACCGGGGGGATCCTGTTCGCCGCCGTCCTGGCCGTCGTCCTGGCCGGGTGCAGCGGCGGGGAGGATGCGGACCCGACCGCCACCACGACCCGCACCGTGACCGCGACGCCGACGGCCGTGGCGGAGAGCCCGTCGTCGACGCCGTCGTCGCCCCCCACCCCGACGCCGACCTGCGGTCCGTCGAGCGGTGCCGAGGCCGCTGCCGGCCCGATCGCCGACCTGCCGCTGCCCGCCGGGCTCGAGGACGCGAGGTGGGACGCGGCGAACGCCGACACCGCCGGGTACGACGCCTGCGCACCGCTGTCCTGGGTGACGGTGAGCGTCGAGCGCGCCACCGGCAGCTCGCCCGTCGCGATCCTGCTCTTCCACGACGGCCGGTACCTCGGTACCGCCACGAAGGAGCAGTACGGGTTCGTCCCCGACATCAGCCGGACCGACGCGTCGACCATCGCGGTGACCTACCGCTACGCGAAGCCCGACGAGACGACGGCCGAGGAGAGCGGCCGGACGAACGCGACCTTCCGGTGGGACGAGGCCGCGGGGCGCGTGGTGATGACCGGGCAGACGCCGCCGGAGGGCTGACCGCGAAGCGCGCGCCGCCGCCGGGTGCTGCCATGCTGGACGCCATGCCGTTCCTCCGCACCGTCTGGCCCGGTGTCGCCCTCGCCGTGCTCATCGGGCTCGCCGCCACCGTCGTCGGCCGCGAGGTCCCGGTCGTCGGTGGTCCCGTCCCCGCGGTGGTGCTCGGCGCACTCGTCGGCTGGCTCGTGCGTCGGCGCCGGCAGCAGGAGGTCGGCGGCCCCGCGTCCGGCACCGGCGCGGCTGCCGGTGGTGACCTCGGCGTCCTCCAGCCCGGCGTGAAGTTCGCGTCGAGCCGGGTCCTGCAGCTCGCGGTCGTCCTGCTCGGCGCACAGCTCTCGATCGCCGAGGTGCTCCGGATCGGCGGCGAGACCCTGCCGGTGATGCTGACGACCCTCGTCGTGTGCCTCGCCGCCGCGTGGGGGATCGGTCGGCTGCTCCGCGTGTCCGGTGCGCTCCGCACGCTGATCGGTGTGGGCACCGGGATCTGCGGCGCCTCGGCGATCGCGGCCGTGACCCCCGTGATCGGCGCGGTCAGTGCCGACGTCGCCTACGCGATGTCGACGATCTTCCTCTGCAACATCGCGGCCGTGTTCGTCTTCCCGCTCGTCGGGCACGCGCTCGGGCTGTCGCAGCACGCCTTCGGCGTCTTCGCGGGGACCGCGGTGAACGACACCTCGTCGGTCGTCGCCACGGCGACGGTCTACGGTCGCCAGGCGACCGACACAGCCGTGGTCGTGAAGCTGGTCCGGACGCTCATGATCATCCCGATCGTCCTGGGGCTGGCCGGCCTGGAGGCGCGGCGCACCTCCCGTGCGCAGCAGGCGTCCGCCGACGGCCAGGGTCGCGCCGGGGGCGTCCGCGGAGCCGGCGTGTTCCGCCTGGTCCCGTGGTTCCTCGTCGGCTTCCTCGTGGTCGTGCTCCTGCGCACCGTCGGGGTGCTGCCGGCCGCTGCGGCCCCGGGGTTCTCGACCGCCGCGACGTTCCTCATCACGGTGGCCCTCGCCGCGATCGGCGTCTCGACGGACTTCGGCGCACTCCGACGGGCGGGGTTCCGACCGATGCTGCTCGGCATCGCGCTGTGGGTGCTCGTCGCGGGTACGAGCCTCGGCGCGCAGGCGGTGTTCGGCCTCCTCTGACGGGTCCCCTGCCGGGCCTTGCCCCGATCTGACCCATCGTTTATCGTTGCTATCGATGTTCGATGGTATCGATGATCGACAAGGGAGAAGGACATGAGCGCACCCGTCTACGAGCCGCCGCGGGGCTCGCGGTCCTACCTCGCCTACGTCGTCGCGTGCGCGGTCGGCGTCGCGTGGGTCGTGTGGTGGTACGTCGCGGACCTCGTCCACTCGGTCCGCGACCGTGTCGTGACCGTGCCGGTGCGCATCGAGCCGACGACCCGGGTCCCGCAGCCGCCGGGGGGCGCGACGGTCCAGGCGACCGAGCTCACGATGCGCGTCCGGACGACCGACGTCCCGGCCGGGGCCCTCGGGTTCATCCGCGTGGGGGACGCCGTCGAGGTGGTCGCCGTCGCGGCCCTCATCGCCGCCGTCGCCGCGGTCGCGTGGCAGATCAGCCGGGGCGGGCTCTTCGACCGTCGGACCACGCGGCTGCTCGACTGGGCCGCCGGGCTCACCATCGTGGCCGGTTTCCTGCCGGACTTCGTTCGCCGGATGGGCTGGAACTGGGTGGTCGCCGGGCTCGGGTGGGACGGCAGGCTCCCCACGCCGCTCGTCGACCCGCAGTACGTGCCCGTCTACCTCGGCGTGCTCCTGGTGACCTGCTTCCGGTTCGCCCTCACCGCGTCGCAGCGGATGGTGCGCGACCAGGCCGGACTCGTCTGATGCCGCCGGAGGAGGACGGCCACCGGGTCGTCTGCCACCTCGACGACCTGCTCGTCGCCCGTGGGATGTCCCTGACCGAGCTCGCGGACCGGGTCGGCGTGACCGTCGTGAACCTGTCGGTGCTGAAGAACAACCGGGCCCGGGCGATCCGGTTCTCGACGCTCACCGCCCTGTGCGAGGCGCTCGACTGCCAGCCGGGCGACGTGTTCTCCGTGCGACGGTCCTAGCCGACCGGTCACACCACCCGCGAGTCGATCACCGCCCGGTCGCCCCGGTACCGCGAGAACCCGTACTCCACCGGGGTGCCGTCGGCCAGGCACATCAGCCGTTCGATGTGGAAGATCGCCTGACCGGGGTCGATGTCGAGCAGGTCGGCGGTCCACTGGTCCGCGTTCACCGTGCTGAGCAGGAGCCGACGGGCGACCGGCCGCTGCCCGACCCGACGGACGAGCACGTCCGGCACGTACTCGGTGAGGGGCTCCGACACGAGGTCCGGGAACCGCTCGCGCGGCACCCAGCTCGTCCGCACCCGGCTCGGTTCCCCGTCGAACGAGATGAGGCTCTCGACGAAGTACGCAGCGCTGCCGTCCATCTCGAGGTTCCGCCGCACGGTCTCCGGCGCCGGGACGAGCTGCACGCACAGGTGCACGATGCTCAGGCGGGGCGAGTCGAAGATGCTGCCGCCGGCGGTCTCGCCGTAGATCGTGACCTCCTCGGTGGTGCGGGCGAGGCTCACCGAGGCCACCGGGCGCACCCCGAACGTGCCGGAGCGCGGGGCCCGGGTGAGCAGCCGCTGCTCCTTGAGCAGCGTCAGGGCAGCGCGCAGGACGTTCCGCGTCGTGCCGTACAGGTCGAGGAGCTCCCACTCGTACGGCAGCGGTCCGGCGAACCGACCGGCGACGATGTCGGCGCGGATGAGGTCGGACACCTGCCGGGCCGCGTCGGAGCGTCGGTTGAAGCCGATCCAGTGCCCGGGCGCGACGTCGCCGACGCCCATGTCCGTCCACGGCGGCACGGGACGGCGTCCCGTCGGTTCGTCCAGCCGGTCGTCCGGCGCGACGTCGGTCACGAGACCACCCCCACGGTCGTGGTGTCGCCGGTCCACCCGGCCCACCGGAGGAACTCCCGGGCGAGACGCACCGGGTAGTCGGGTGCCTGGATGTCGATGGACACGAACACCCGGCGGTAGAAGGTCGGGCCGCCCAGCAGGTCGACGGCGATCCCGAGGTCGACGTCCGGCCGCAGGTCGCCGGCGTCCATGGCGCGCTGCAGCATCGCGTTCACCCGGACGCGTCGGTCGAGGTGCCACGCGGCGACCGCCTCGGCGACCCGGGGCTCGTGCGAGGCGGCCTCCACGATGAGCGGAAGCGCCCGTCCGACCGGGGTCGCGACGAGCGCGTGCACCCAGCCGCGAGTGAGCCCGAGCACGCCCTCGTCGATCGGCGCGTCGAGTTCCGTCGGGATCGTCTCCTCCATCAGTCGGATGACGGTCTCGGTGAGGAGCACGTCCCGGCTCGGCCACCGCCGGTAGATCGTCGCCGCCCCCACCCCGGCGGCGTCGGCCACCGCCCGGATCGTGAACGCCCGCGGGTCGCCCTCGGCGAGGATCGCCACGCACGCCACGTACACGGCCTCGTCGACCGCCGCACTCCGCGGCCGTCCGCGGACCGGTGCCTCGGTGCTCACGCGGCGCTCCAGTGCGCGAGCACCCGGTCGATGCCCCAGACCTCGCCGATCTTCGCCTGGATGTCGAACAGGTTCGCCTCGTGCACGCTCGGCAGCCGGTCGCCGACGGCCTCGCGCACGACGATCGGCACGAACCCGTGCTGCATCGCGTCGGTCGCGGTCGCCCGGATGCACCCGCTCGTCGACAGCCCGGCGATGAACAGCGTGTCCACCCCGCGGGCCACGAGGTCCGCGGCCAACGAGGTCCCGAAGAACGCACTCGGGTACTGCTTCGGCACCAGGGTGTCCCCGTCGACCGGGGCGAGCCCCGCGATGAAGGCGCCCGTCGAGGTCCCCGGCAGGTAGGCGGCGAGCGCGGGCACCTTCCGGAAGAACACCCCGGCGTTCGACCCGTCGGCCGACAGCGCCATCGTCGTGACGGCGACGTGCACGCCGGCCGCCCGCGCCGCCCGGGTGAGCTCGCGCATCCGCTCGACGGGTTCCTCGACCCCCGCGTACAGCCCGCACGTCGGGTCGACGTACGCCCGGACCGGGTCCACGACGACGAGCGCCGCCCGCCGGCCGGGTTCGAGGGCGCCGGTGTACCCGGCCGAGGCGTAGTCGTCGTGGTCGTCGCTCATGCGGTCCTGCTTCCGTCGTGCGTGGGGCGGTGGTGGTCCTGGAGGCGCGGTGCGGCCCCGTCGGGTCGGCCGCCGCTCCGGCGGCCGGTGCGGACGGAGCGGCGCGCACGCGTCGTGGCGGTCATGCGGTCGTCCCCGGCCCGGGGACGGGACTCGACGTGCCGGGCCGGAGCGGCGCCTCCCGGTCCGGTGGTCCGAACGGACCGAACGCGACGATGAGCGCACCGACGACCGCGCACCCGGCGAAGGTGAGCGCCGCCGCGCGGACCCCGTCGACGAAGGCCTGGACGTCGGTCGCCGGCAGGCCGAGCAGGCTGCCGTCGTAGGCCGCGGCCTGCTGCGCCGCGGACAGGCCGCTCGTGGCGATCGCCAGGCCGAGCGCCGTCGAGAACAGGAAGCCGGCGTTCTGGAGCGCCGACCGGATGGCGTTCGCGATACCCCGGCGGTGCTCCGGAACCCGGGTCATCAGCGCCGACGTGCTCGGGGTCATGAACACGCCGGTGCCGACGCCCACGGCACCGAGTCCGACGGCCGTGACCGCGTAGTCGCCGTCGTCGGCGAGGGAGCCCGCGAGGACCGCCGCACCGATCGCGATGAGGAGCATGCCGATGGTCGACAGCGTCCGGGCCGGGACCCGCCTGGCGAGGACCCCGGCGCTCGCCGCGGCCACCGTCGTGCCGATCGGGGTCGGCAGGACCCAGAGGGCGGCCTCGACGGCGTCCTTGCCGGAGACCGCCTGGAACGACAGTGACGCCAGCAGCACGAGCGCGTAGCTCGACAGCGCGCACAGTCCGGCGGCCGAGAACAGCGTGATGGTCGCCCGGTCACGGAAGATCGCCGGGTCGACGAGCGGGTGCGCCACACGGCGCTGGGTCCACACGAACACGGCGCCGAGCAGCACCGCGCCCGAGGCCATCGCCACGACCGGCGTCGCCGCCCACCCGGCTGAGCCGCCGACCGACACGGCACCGACGAGCAGGCCGACCGCCGCGACGGACAGCAGCGAGCCGGGGACGTCGAGGCGCTCGCCGGAGCGTGGGCGGGCCGCTCGGGGGATGAGCCGCAGGGACCACACCAGGCCGGCGAGCGAGATCGGGATGCCGCCGAGGAAGATCCAGCGCCAGCCGAACGACTCCGCGACGAGGCCGCCGACGACCGGGCCGATGACCTGCCCGACGGCGGCGACGGTGGCGTTCAGCCCGAGGCCGAGCGACAGGATCGACTCCGGGAACACGTCGGTGAGGAGCGCGGTGGTGTTCGTCACGATGGCGGCGGCACCGACCCCCTGCACGAGTCGTGCGGCGAGCAGGACGGCGGCGTCCGGCGCGACCCCGCACGCGAGCGAGGCGAGGAGGAAGACGAGGATGCCGGCGATGTACAGCCGACGGCGACCGACGAGGTCCGCGATCCGGCCGAACACCAGGATGAGCGTCGTGGTGGTGAGCATGTAGCTCAGCAGGACCCAGCTGGACTGCAGGGCGGTGGCGTCGAGGTCGCGACTGACGTCGGGGAGGGCGACGAGCAGGGCGCTCGAGGAGATGAAGACGAGGACGACGCTGAGGCTCGAGGCGCAGAGCACCTGCCACGCGCGTCGGCGGGCGCCGCCCTCGTCCGTGGTGCGGTTACTGATCGGTCGACCCTCTCGTGGCGGATGCGGGCGGCACCCGGTGGTGGTGGTCGGTGACGGCCTGGAACGCCGCGGCGGCGGACAGCACGAGCCGGTCGTCCCACGGGCGCGCGACGAGCTGGACCCCGACCGGCAGACCGTCCGGCGCGGTCCCGGCGGGCATCATGAGCGCGGGGAAGCCGACGTAGTCGAACAGCCGGGTGTTCCGGGGGACGACGTCGTGCAGGTTGTACGGCACCCCGTCGACCGACATCGTGAGGTCGTCGAGGCGCGGCGCGGTGGCGCCGATCCCCGGTGTCAGCACGACGTCGACGCCGGCCTCGTCCATCCGCCGGACCATCGCGGCCTGCACGAGCGGGCGGCGACGGAGGGCCCGGAGGTAGTCCGCGGCCGTCGGCGTGAACGCCACGTCGAAGCGGGCCCGGGTGCCGGCGTCGAACAGGTCGGCGGTGTCGGCGTTGGCCTCCTGGTTGGCGGCGAGCTCGCCGTAGAAGACGGTCCAGCACTCGGCGTCGATCGCCTCGAGGTCGTCGAACTCGATCGGCACGATCGTCGCCCCGAGGCCGCGGAACCCGTCGATCGCGGCCGTGTGCGCGTCGAGCACGGCGCCGTCCACCCGTTCGGTGAACCAGCCGCGCGGGACGCCGATGCGGAGTCCGACGACGCGGTCCGGCGCGGCCTCGACGAGCGGGACCGCGGTGTGCGTCGTCGGGTCCTCGCCGTCGCCGCCGGCGATGACGGCGAGCACGAGCGCGAGGTCCTCGGCCGTGCGGGCCATCGGGCCGACGTGGTCGAGGGTCCACGACAGGCTCGCGACGCCGGTGCGGGGGACGAGGCCGTACGTCGGCTTGATGCCGGTCGTGCCGCAGAGCGCCGAGGGGACCCGGATGGAGCCGCCGGTGTCCGACCCGAGGGCGAGCGGCACGATCCGCGCGGCGAGCGCCGAGCCGGAGCCGGTCGACGACCCGCCCGTCCACCGCTCGGGGTCCCACGGGTTCCGGACCGCGCCGTACCGGGCGTTGTGCGGGCCGCCGCAGGCGAACTCGGTCGTCGCGGCCATGAACACCGGGATCGCCCCGGCGGCACGGAGTCGTGCCACGACGGTCGCGTCGGCGGGGGCCACGCGGTCGCCGGTCTGCAGCGACCCGCTCGTGACGACCGTGTCGGCGACGTCGATGATGTCCTTCACCGCGAACGGGATGCCCTCGAGCGGACGGGCGTCGCCCGCGGCCCAGCGCCGGGTGGACTCCGCCGCTGCCTGCTCGGCACCGTCGACCGGTCGGAGGACCGCGTCGGACCACACGGCGTCGCTCGTCCAGTGCGGAGCGAGGGTGGCGACGACCGCGGTGGGGGTGGTGGCGCCGTCACGGTAGGCGGCGAGGAGCTCCGTGACGCTCGCGGCGGCGGGGTCGGACGCGGTGTCCGTCGTCGCGCGGACCGGTGCGGCTGGCGTCGACGCGGCGGGTGCCGGCGCGGCGTCGACCGCCGCCCCGAGGAGCCGGGCGAACAGCGCGTGGCTGTGGCCCGGCTCGGCGGGGAGCGACGACGGCGCGGCCGGGAGCGGGTTGGCGCGGCTGTCCCGCAGCGCCTGCTCCAGCTGGGGCGCGATCGTCCCGCGCACGACCGCGAAGACGTCCGTCACGCCGGCACCGCCGCCGCGTGGGCATCTGCGAGGTAGCGGAACACCCCGGGCTGCCGGTCGCGGCCGAGCGGGAAGTCCGACCTCGCTGCCGCCACCTCGGCGACGTCGAGCGTCGCCCGGACGATCGGGCCGGCCTCGTGCGCCGGGGCGGAGACCACGAGCTCGCCGCGGGGCGACACGACCGACGATCGACCGAAGTAGCTCACGGTCTTGCCGTCGACGGTCTCCTCGCCGCCCCGGTTCGGGGCGACGACCCAGGTCTGCGTCTCGAGGGCGCGCACCTGCAGCTCCTGCGTGAAGAGCGTCTCGCGGAAGCCCATCGAGGAGACGAGCACGAGCATCACCTCGGCGCCGGCCGCACGCGAGGCGAGCCAGTACTCGGGGAAGCTCCGGTCGTAGCAGATGAGCATGCCGAACCGGGTGCCGAGCGCGTCGAACACGACCGGCCCCGACCCCGGCGCGAAGTAGTGCTTCTCGTCGACGTCGGAGATCGCGTTCGTCGGGATCGACGTCTTCCGGTAGGCCGGCACGCGGTCGCCGTGCACGTCGGTGCCGTGCACGAGGGTGCCGTCCGCGTCGATCAGGACGGCGCTGTTGTACTGCGCGTCGCCGGCGTCCTCGTAGAGGCCGAAGGCCACCGCGGTGCCGAGTCGCTTCGCGGCCGCGGCGAACCGGGCCGTCGCCGGACCGGGGACCGGCTGCGCCCATGCCTTGCGGGTGTCGTTCCGGACGCCGCAGAAGTACGGCGTCGTGGTGAGTTCCGGGAAGACGACGAGGTCGGCGCCCGCCGCTGCCTGTTCGAACAGGGCGAGGAGCTCGTCGAGCGCCCGGTCGTGGTCGGCGGGGATCTGCCCGGCCTGCACGACCGCGACCTCGAGGACCGGCGCCGTGGTGTCGGTCGTCATGCGGTGACCGCGCTCGGTGCGGAGGAGACGACGCCCTCGCGGGTGCGCATGAGCGGCTGGATCTTCGTGCCGAAGTCGTCCATGCCCTGCAGGAAGTCGTCGAACACGAGCATGATGCCCTTCGTGCCCTCGATCGCGGCGGCCTCGTCGAGCATCGCCGCGACGCGCTCGTACGAGCCGACGAGCGTGCCCATGTTCATGTTCACGGCGCCCTCCGGGAGCGAGATCCGCTTCGCGGTGTTGCCGTCCTCGCCGTTCGTGTCGGTGAGCGCCTGCCCGGTCATCCAGGCGATGGCCTCGACGTCCACGCCGTCGCTGTAGCGCTGCCACTTCTCCTGCGCGGCCTCGTCGGTCTCGTCGGCGATGACCATGAAGAGGACGTACGAGCCGACGTCGCGGCCGGTCTTCGCGCGGGCCTCGAGGAGCGCCTGGTTCTGCTCGGCGTACGCGGTCGGGGTGTTCACGCCGACGCCCATCGAGAAGTTGTAGTCCGAGTACTCCGCGGCGAAGGCCATGCCCTGGGACGACTGGCCGGCCGAGACGATCGGGATGTGCGACGTCGGCTTCGGGAGCATCCGGCAGTCGTCCATCTGGAAGTACTCGCCCTGGAAGTTGCTGACGCCGTCCTCCCACAGCTCCTTCATGACCTGCATGTACTCGGTCTGGTACGCGTAGCGGCGCTTGAAGTGCACCTCGTCGCCCGGCCAGAGCCCCATCTGGTCGTACTCCGCCTTCTGCCAGCCGGCGACGAGGTTCAGCCCGAAGCGTCCGTGTGAGATCGAGTCGATCGTTGCGGCCATGCGGGCGGCGATCGCCGGCGGGATGGTCAGCACCGCGGTGGTGGCGAACAGGCGGATGCGCTCCGTCCGTGCGGCGAGCCCGGCCATCAGGGTGAAGGACTCGAGGTTCTCGTCCCAGAACCCGCTCGGACCGCCGAAGCCGCGCAGCTTGATCATCGACAGGGCGAAGTCGAAGCCGTACGACTCGGCCTTCTGCACGATCTCGAGGTTGAGGTCGAACGACGGCTTGTACTGCGGCGAGGTGGTCGAGATGAGCCAGCCGTTGCTGCCGATCGGGATGAAGACTCCGATGTCCATGGGGGACTCGCTTTCTGTGTGTGGTGGAGGGTCAGGACTGCTTCGCGGCGGCCTTGGCGGCGCTCGCGACGGCGTGTCGACGGATGGTCTGGGAGACGGCGACGGCGACGATGAGCGCGCCGCCGTAGAACAGCTGCTGGACGAAGTTGTCGGCGCCGAGCATCTGCAGCCCGACGACGCCGGAGAACAGGAAGTACACGGCGATGAACGTGCCGATGGCGTTGAAGCGCCCGGGGATGATCGCGGTCGCCCCGAGGTAGCAGGCGGCGAACGCGGGGAGCAGGAACGACTGTCCGCTCGACGGGTCCGCCCCGCCGAGGGTGCCGGCGTAGACGACCCCGGCGACCGCGGCGGTGAAGCCGGCGCCGACGAACGCGCCCACCCGGAGCCGACGGACGTTCAGACCGGACAGCTCGGCGACCGTGCGGCCGGTGCCGACGAAGAGCAGACGGCGGCCGACGGGCGTGGCGCTCAGGACGACGAGGACGACGACCGTCGCGACGAGCCCGTACACGAACGCCAGCGGCAGCCCCGCGAGCCCGCGCCAGCCGACCGTGGCGTTCACGAGCGCGGCGTCGATCCCGGTGACCGACGAGGACGCGCTCATCCACTGGATGATGCCGATCATGAACGTCGAGGTGCCGAGCGTCACGATGAACGAGTCGATCCGGAACGCCACCGTCAGGAGCCCGTTCACGAGCCCGACGACGACGCCGATCGCCAGGCCGACGAGGATCGAGGGCACGAGCGGCACGTCCATCTTCGCGTTGAGGACGGCGATCGCCATCGCGGAGAGCGACATCGTCGATGCGCCGGACAGGTCGAACTCACCGGCGGTCAGCGGGAAGAGGAACCCGAGCGCCAGGATGAGCAGCACCGACTGCGACCCGAGGATGTTCTGCAGGTTGCCGAGCGTCGGGTAGGTGTCCGGCAGCGCCACGCTGAACGCGATGACGATGACGAGCCAGGCGCCGAGCAGCGCGTACCGCTCGGTGTGCCCCCACGAGAAGCGCGGGCGGGAGGGACGGACGATCGAGGTCTCGAGGACGGGTTCGGCGGTGGTGGACATCAGGCGGTCTCCTTGACGGGGGAGGAGTCGACGGGGGAGGAGGGGGCGGGATCGACGAGGCTCGCGACGACGGCCGCCGCGATGACGTCGCGGTCGATCCGGTCGCCGGTGAGGACGTCGTGGACACGGCCGTGGGCGAGGACCACGACGCGGTCGCACATCTGGGCGAGCTGGTCGTAGTCCGTCGAGGCACAGAGGATCGGGACGCCCTGGTCGGCCCTCCGGCGGAGCATCGAGAAGATCGCCGCGCGGGCACCGACGTCGATGCCCTGCGTCGGCTCCTGGAGCAGCACGAGGGTCGGGTCGTCCTGCATCCACTTCGCGAGGACGGCCTTCTGCTGGTTGCCGCCGGAGAGCGTGCCGAACAGCGCCGACGGGTCCGCGGGACGGACGTCCCAGTCGCGGACGAGTCCCTCGACGTGCGACCGCTCCCGTGCCGGCGAGAGTCCGAGCACGCTCCGGAGCTTCCCGAGGACCGGCAGCGTCACGTTCTGCTCGACGGACAGGGTCAGGGCGCCGCCCTCGCGCTTCCGGTCGGCGGGGACGTAGACCACGCCCCGGGCGACGGAGGCAGCCGGGGTGGTCCCGCCGACCTCGACGGTGGTGCCCCGCAGCGTGAGCGAACCGCTCGCCGCCCGCGCGCCGTACAGGCCGGGCAGCACGTCCTCGACGCCGGAGCCGGCGAGCCCGGTGATGCCGACGACCTCGCCGTCCGCGACGTCGAACGAGAGTCCGTCGACGACACCGGCACGGAGGTCCCGGACCGACACCACCGCGTCGCCCGTGGTCGCCGGACGCGGGCTGCGGGCGGTCGCCGTGTCGAGACCGCGTCCGACGATGAGCGAGACGAGCTCGTCGGCCGTCGTGGTCGCGGTGTCACGGTGTGCCTGGACCCGACCGGCACGGAGCACCGTGACACGGTCGGCGTGTTCGAGCACCTCCGACATGTCGTGCGAGACCAGCAGCGCGGACGTGCGACCGTCGGACACCAGGTCCTTGACGACGCGGAAGAGCAGGTCCGCGTCCTCCTTGGGCAGGAACACCGTCGGCTCGTCGAGGACGATCAGGGCGCGGTGCTCGCCCAGCTCGGCGACGGCCCGCAGGATCGCGACGAGGGCCTTCTGCGTGTCGGTCAGCTCGTCGATCCGGGCCCGCGGGTCGATGTCCACCCCGTACCGGGCGAAGAGCTCGGCGGCCGCCCGGTGCTCGGCGCCCCAGCGGACGAACGGCCCGCGGCCGGCGACGACCGTGGCGAGCCGGAGGTTCTCCGTCACGCCGAGCGACGGCACCAGCGCGAGGTCCTGGTGCACGAAGCTGATGCCGACGCGGCGGAAGTACCCGGGGGGCACGGGCAGGGGCAGGCGGGCGCCGCGGACCTCGATCGTCGCCCCCGGGTCCGGCGCGTACGTGCCGGAGAGGATCTTGATGAGGGTCGACTTGCCGGAGCCGTTCTCGCCGAGCAGCGCGTGGACCTGGCCGGGACGGACCTCGAGGTCGACGCCGTCCAGCGCGGTCAGGCCGCCGAACCGCTTGGTGAGCCCGCTGATCCGCAGGACCGGTGCGGTGACCGCACCGGCGTCGGCGACCGCAGCGTGCGCTGCGGGGCCGAGCCGTGCCTCCCGGGCGGCGCTCACTTCGCCGGACCCCAGATCGCCTCGTAGCCGGACTTGTAGGCGTCGCCGTAGCCCTTGCTCGGCGCCGGCGGCGTCCCGGCCTCGTCGACGTTGTCCTTCGTGAAGACCTTGAGCGGCGTCTTCTCGTCACCGTCCTCGACGATCGGGGTGTCGGTGAGGACGCGGCCGGCCTGGTCGAGCGTGGCGTAGGCGAGCCACTCCATGTTCTCGCCGATGTCCATCGTCATGACGTTCCCCTGCTGCAGGATCTTCATGACCGCGGGCGTCCCGTTGTACGAGGACGTGAACACCTGGCCGGTCTTGCCGGCCGCCGTCACCCCGGCCTCGACGAAGAGGGCCATCGAGTCGTACACGGGCAGGACGTAGTCGAGGTTCGGGTCGGACTGGATCGCGGACTGCACGGTCGACGAGATCTTCGTCGCCCAGTCGGCCACCGGCACGTTCGTCACCTTCACCTTGCAGCCGGAGCAGTACTGGTCGAACTCCTCCTGCATGGCCTTGACGATGCCGTCCGACGGCGGGACCTCGGACGAGGTGATGATGAGCACGTCGCCCGCGCCCTTCGTCTCCTTGATCGCCCAGTCGGCGTTGAGCTTCGCGGCCTCGTGGAACGGGGCCGTGACCTGCGCGGCGACGAGCGGCTGCAGCTGGTCGGGGAGCGACTCGCCGGTCTGGTAGGTGTGGCTGATCAGCACCGGGATGCCCGCCGCCTTCGCCCGCTTGAGCGCCGGCACGATGAGCTCGCCGTTGACGCCCTGCGCGAGGACGATGATGTCGGCCTTCCGGCTGATCGCCTGGTCGATGCCGGCGGACTGCTCGGTCGGGGTGCCCTGGTTCGTGTACTCGATCCACTTCGCGCCGTACTGCTCGGCGAGCTGCTGCCCCGCCTCGTCGACGGACACGATGAACGGCACCGCGGACGAGTTCGGGATGTTGAAGATCGTCTTGCCGGCGATCTTCGACATGTCGAAGGGCTTGCCCTCGAAGGTGAACTCCGGGTCGACGCTGGCTGCCGTGATCTGGCTGGAGGCGTGCTCGACCCCGGCGGAGTCGTCCGCCGAACCGGTCGAGGCGGTCGAGGTGGCGGAGCAGGCGGACAGGAACAGCACGCCGGAGAGCGCGGCGGCCAGGACCGCTGGTCGGACGAGCCTGGTTCGGGTGGGTGCGGGGGACGACATCGGTCGAGGACCTCCAGGACGTGGTGCGGGGACGGGTGACGGGTGCGGGTGCTGCGGGGACGCCGAACACCCCGCGGCGCGGGGTGGGGTGGGCGTGACGGCGAGGGGCCCGGTCACGGCACGGGATGTGGGAGAGCGCTCCGCCGGCGGCGATGCGTCGTGGGTGACGGGGCCGCTCCGGTGGGGCTGATGCGAATGTAACGGGCTGTGGACGGCCGAGGGGGCCCGCGGGGTAACGGTCCTGTTAGGCGTTTGTTTCGCCGGTGTTAGGCCACCGACACGGCACGCTCGACGACCCGCCGCGGGGCGCCGTTCCGGGCCGGCCGTTCCCGCCGCCCGCACCCGGATCGGCGCGGATCCGCGCGATCACGCGGCGGCGACGCCCGGGCGAAACACCCCGGACGCACCCGCGCCGACTTCCGGTAACGCGTCTCTCACAAGTCGGCGCTCCCGGAGGCGACCGACGCTGGCGGAATGCGCGGAACCGGCCCGCACCGCCGCCCGCTGACCAGGACATTCCCCGTCGCGTCGCCTGGGGCGCGCTGGCGTAACCCACCCGACACGACGGCGCCACGGAGGCGAAACGAACGCCGGATGGACTGCACTCGCACCCCGTCGCCGACCATCCCGTCCCCGACCACCCCGCCCCCGACCGCAGGAGCAGCACACGATGATCACCACCGTCGTCGCCGGCAACCCCAAACCGGCATCACGGACGCTCGACGCGGCCACCGTCGTGCTCGAACGGCTCACCGGCCGTGCGCCGGACCACGTCGTCGACGTGATCGACCTCGGCCCGGGCCTGCTCGGCTGGGGCGACGACGGGGTCGCCGAGGCGGTGCGCACCGTGGCCGCGTCGGACCTCGTGGTCGTCGCCTCCCCCACCTTCAAGGCGACCTACACCGGCGTGCTCAAACTGTTCCTCGACCAGTTCGGCACCGGGGACGGGCTCGCCGGGGTCACCGTCGTCCCGCTCATGCTCGGCGCCGGGCCCGCACACGCCCTCGCCCCCGAGGTCTTCCTCAAGCCCGTGCTCGTCGAGCTCGGCGCGACCGTCCCGGCCCCGGCCCTGTACCTCAACGACAAGCAGTACTCCGAGCCCGCATCGACCGAGGTCTGGCTCGCCCGGTGGCGTGACGTCGTCCTCGGTGCGGCCGCGAGCCTCCAGGAAGGAACCCGCTCATGATCAGCCCCTACTCGCCCGAGGCGCCCGACCTCACCGCCCTCCGCCAGGCGTTCTCCGGCTTCCCCTGCGGGGTCGCCGCGCTCGCCGCGGTCGTCGACGACGAGCCCACCGTGCTCGTCGCCTCGTCCTTCACGGTCGGGGTGTCCCAGGACCCGCCGCTCGTGATGTTCGCGGTGCAGCACACCTCGTCGACGTGGCCGGTCCTGCGGGAGGCCGGCACGATCGGCGTCTCGATCCTCGGCGAGGGGCACGCGCAGGTCACCCGGCAGCTCGCGTCGAAGGACCGGTCGGTCCGCTTCGTCGGCGTGGAGACCACGGTCTCCGAGACGGGCTCGGTGTTCCTCGAGGGTGCTCCGATCTGGCTCGAGTGCGCCGTCGAGCACACCTACCCGGCGGGGGATCACGACATCGTCGTGCTCCGGGTCCTCGGGCTCATGTCGGACTTCGCGCACAGCCCGTTGGTCTGGCACCGCTCCGCGTTCGCGACGCTGAGCGCCTAAGCGCCTGAGCGCCTGAGCGCCTGAGCGCCTGAGCGCCTGAGCGCCGGCGGTCGGACGGGAGGCGCGGTGCGGGTGAGCAGATCCGCCCACCCGCACCGCGCCTCCCGTCCGGTGCTGCGGCGTCAGCCGCGGAGGGCCTCCGCGAGCTTCACGCGGCCGCCGGTGCGCAGCAGCGCGTTCTCGTAGATCCGGGCGCCGACGAGCACGACGACGACGACCGAGGCCGCCACGACGAGGAGCGACAGGATCGGCTCCCACCACTCGACCGTGCCGAGGAAGATCCGCATCGGCATGCCGATCGCGGCGCTGAACGGCACGTAGGACATCACGCCCAGGATCGTCGGGTTGCTGTACGCGACGATGATGAGGATGTACGGGATCATCACGAGCATCATCACGGGGGTGGTGACGCTGCCGACGTCCTCCTGGCGCGAGACGAGCACCGCGGCCGCCGCGAACAGCGAGGCCACGAGCACGAAGCCGATCGCGAAGAAGCCGACGAACCAGAGCATGCTCGGGCCGAGCACCGTGAACATGTTGTCCTGACCGGTCACCGCGAGCGTCACCGCCGCCGCGATCGCCACCGCGACGATCTGCGCGAAGGCCATCACGCTGTTGCCGAGCACCTTGCCGGCGAGGAGCGCCCGTGCCGGGATCGCCGCCATCAGGATCTCGACCACGCGGGTGGACTTCTCCTCGACGACGCTCTGGGCGATCGACTGGCCGAACGTCACGGCGGAGGCGAAGTACACGACGCCGAAGGCCAGCGCCACGATGTAGATCAGCCCGCCGGGGATCGCGCTCGGGTCGAGGAGCTCGACGCGGGGCGAGACGCTCAGCGCCTGCACGACGTCGGTCGGCGCGTCGTCCAGTCCGACGACGCGGTAGCCGAGCGGGTCGTCGGACGGCAGGACCGCCGCGTCGACGTCACCGCTCCGGACGAGTCGCTCGGCCGCGGCCGTGGTCGGCGCCTCGGTGACGTCGAGCCCCCTGCTGGTCGGCAGGTCGACGCCCGTGACGACCGCCACGGGGGTGGTGTCGCCCGACGTCGCCTTGCCGACGATGCCGCCGACGACGATCGACGCGACGACCATGAGGACGAGGATCAGGGCGGACACGACGAACGCCTTGCTGCGCAGGCGGGCCTGGATCTCGCGCGCGGCGACGAGCCGCACGGACGCAACGAACGAGGAGTTCATCGGACGACCTCCCGGAAGACCTCGCTGAGGCGCGGTACACGCGGCGAGAACGACCCGACGGTGCCGTGCTGGACGGCACGCTGCAGCACCCGCTGCGCGGTGGCGTCGTCGGCCTCGAACACGGCGTAGCCGCCGTCGAACTCGCGGACGGTGACCCCCGGTTCGTCGCGGAGCCAGGCGACGTCGCCGTCGACGAGCAGCTCCCACGCGGCGGGCCCGGCGTGCTTCCGCAGCTCCTCCTGCGGGCCGGCGGCGCGGATCGTGCCGTCGGCGATCACGACGACGTCGTCGCAGAGTCGTTCGACGACGTCCAGCTGGTGGCTCGAGAACAGGACCGGCACGCCGCCCGCCGCCGACTCGCGCAGCACGGCGAGCACGACGTCGACGGCCATCGGGTCGAGGCCGGAGAACGGCTCGTCGAGCACGAGGACCTCGGGGTCGTGGGCGAGTGCCGCCGCGACCTGCACACGCTGCTGGTTGCCGAGGGACAGCTTCTCGACGGCGTCGGTCGCGTGCTGGGTGAGCCCGAGGCGGTCGAGCAGGTCCGTGGTGCGGTCCGTGGCGGTCCGCTTGTCCACGCCGTGCAGCCGGGCGAAGTACGTGATCTGCTCGGCGACCGGCATCTTCGGGTAGAGGCCGCGCTCCTCGGGCATGTAGCCGAAGCGGCGGCGGTCGGCCGGACCGATCACGGAGCCGTCGATCGACACGGTGCCGGCGTCGGCCTGGAGCACGCCGAGCAGGATCCGCATCGTGGTGGTCTTGCCGGCGCCGTTGCCGCCGACGAACCCGGTCAGGCGTCCGTCGCCGACCGTGAACGTCACGTCGTCGAGCACGCGGCGGTCACCGTACTGCTTGGTCACCCCGTCGATGGTGAGCATCTCGTTCCCCTCTCGTGGCGGTTCGGTCCGCCTGCGTCGACGCTATTGCGCGCGGTGCGACGGGCGCCTCCGGCTGGCGACGGGGATCGGAGCACTGCGGCCTCCGCCGCGTGGGGGAGCGCGGGTCGGACGGGGGACTAGGCGGGGGTTCCGGCCACGCCGTGCTCGAAGGCCCACACGACCGCCTGGATGCGGTCACGCAGTCCGAGCTTCTGCAGCACGTTCGACACGTGGGTCTTCACGGTCGCCTCGCCGACCCAGAGCTCGGTGGCGATCTCGGCGTTGCTCAGGCCGCGCGCGAGCAGCCGGAGGACCTCGGTCTCACGCTCGGTGAGCCCCGCGGTCTGGACGGCGTCGTCACCGTGGCCGTCCGCGGCCGCGGGCGCCGCCGGCCCCGAGGTCGCGCGGCTGATCACCCGCCGGGTCACGTCCGGGGCGAGCAGCGCGTCACCGGCAGCGACCGTGCGGACGGCGTCGATCAGCCGTTCGGGGGAGGCGTTCTTCAGCAGGAAGCCGCTCGCCCCCGCCTCGAGCGCCTGGAAGAGGGCGTCGTCGTGGTCGAACGTCGTCAGGACGAGCACGGCAGGGGGCTCCGGGAGCGCGGCGATCCGGCGCGCCGCCTCGAGCCCGTCGACGTTCGGCATCTGCACGTCGAGGCACACCACATCCGGTCGGTGCGTCCGGACCGCCTCGACCGCCTCCGCGCCGTCAGCGGCCTCGCCGACGACCCGGAAGCCCGGTTCGGACTCGAGGATCACGCGGAAGCCGGCCCGGACGAGGTCCTGGTCGTCCGCGAGCACGATGGTCAGGTCGTCGGCAGCCATGCCCGCACCAGGAAGCCTCCCCGGGCGCGCGGCCCGATCTCGATCCGTCCGCCCACCGCGGCGACGCGTTCGCGCATCCCCACGTGGCCGAGTCCGCTGCCCGCGGTGTTCCGCGGTGCCCGGTCGCCGTGGCCGTCGTCGGTGACCTCGACCTCGACGCCGCCGTCGAGGTACCGGACCCGGACGTCCGCCCGGGCGCTCGGACCCGCGTGCTTGAGGACGTTCGTCACCGCTTCCTGCGCGATCCGGTACGCGACGGCGGACACCGTCGGCGGGACGGCACGGGTGGAGCCGACGACCACGTACTCGGTCGGGTGGCCGGCCGTGCGGGCGGAGTCGGCGAGCTCGCCGATGCGGGCGAGCCCCTCGGTGCTCGGCGCGGCACGGTGGTCGTCGCCGAGGTCCCCGTCGGCCCGCAGGGTGCCGAGCATCCGACGGAGCTCCTCGACGGCGGTCCGGGCGCTCTGCTCGACGACGCCGAGCGACGCCGTCGCCTGCTCGGGGTCGTTGCCGATCACGCGGCGTGCGGCCCCGGCCTGCACGCCCATCAGGGACACGTGGTGCGCCACGACGTCGTGGAGTTCGCGGGCGATCCGTACGCGCTCGATCGTGACCGCCTGGGCCGCGCTGCGCTCCCGCTCGGCGGCGAGCTCGGCGGTGCGGAGGTCGAGTTCGTGCTTCGCCACCGCGGACGCCCAGGCCCGGTTGCCGGCGTACCAGGCAGCGCCGAAGTAGATGACGTTGATCACGATGTTGAGCAGGGAGAGCGCGATGTACGGCGGGATGAGTCCGCCGTCGTCGTTCGGCAGCGCGTTCGGCACGGCCCACCCGAAGGTGATCGCGACGAACAGCCACGCGAACATGCCCCCGATGACCACCCACCGCACGACCTCGGCGCGGACCCGGTCCGAGCACCACGCGCCGACCGTGTAGAGCGCGATGAACAGCGTGAAGTTCACGAGGAAGAGCTCGGGCACGTGCAGGATCTGCGTCGCCGCGAACGCGAGGGCCGAGACGACCGCCATGATCATCGGCCAGCGACGGCGGAACGCGACCGGCGCGGCGTTCGCCACGATGAGCAGGCCCGAGACCCACCACGCCGCCTGGTCGTCGCCGTAGGTGCCGGCCGAGCCGTACAGCATCGTCGTGATCGTCAGGCCGACGCCGAGCACGACCGCGAGCAGGGCGTCCTGCCGGTGTTCACGGCGCCCCACCGGTAGCCGTGACCACTCCGCCGCCGTCCCCATGGGCACCACGGTAGCGGGTGCGGTGGTCGGAGTAGCCTGCGGTCAACCGAACAGGGGAGACGCCGTGCACTTCCTCGTCAACGTCATCGACGACGGGCAGGCCGAGGCCGCCGGTCGGACCGCGTCCGCGACACGGGCCGAGGCGGACGCGGTCGACGCGCTCAACGAGCGGCTCGGCGATGCCGTCGTCTTCGCGGCCGGGGTGTCGGCCCCGTCGGACGCCGTCGTGGTCGATGCCCGTCGTGCCGAGCCGACCACCGTCCCGGGGCTCGTCGGGGACCCGGCCGAGTTCGTCGCCGGGTTCTGGGTCATGGACCTGCCGGACGCCGAGGCCGCGCTGCGGGTCGCACAGGAGGCGTCGGTGGCGTGCGACCGGAAGATCGAGCTGCGCCCGCTGCTCTGACCCGGGCACCGAGCACGGCGCAGACGGCCGTCACGAGCGCCCCGGCCCCGAACGTGCCGGGCGACCCCAGCGGCTCGACGACCGCTCCGGCTGCCGCGGCACCGCCGGCCTGGCCGAGGACGAGCGCCACGAAGAGCACCGCGGTGCCCGCCGAGGACCGCTCCGGGTCGATCTCGGTGGTCCACGCGATCAGGGCCCCGGTCGCCGCGGTGTACCCCCAGCCGAACACGGCGCACGCGACGAGCGCCACGGGCGTCCACTGCGGCACCGTGCCGAGCGCCAACACACCGAGGGCGACGGCGACACCGGTGAGTGCCCACTGCGTGCGGGCACGCAGCCGACTCGTCCACCGGGCGGTCACCACGACCGCGGCGCCGCCCACGCCGAGCGCGATCCACGCGGACACCGAGACGGCGACCGGTGCGCCGGCATCGACGAGCACCGAGCGGCCGTAGGTCCACACGACCGCCGACCCGGCGCCGAAGAGCAGGGCGAGCACGAGGACCGCACGGTGTGCCCTCCACCACGCCGGGTCCGGCCCCGCGGCCGGGGACCGCTCGGTGCGGGTCCGCCCGCCGGCCCCCGTCCGGCGGGGTGACCACGAGGACGCGAGGAGGACCGCCCCGACGACCAGGGTCGCGATGCCGGACCACGTCCACGCGGTCCGCCAGTCGGGCAGGAGCGCGAGCGCGAGGACGCCCGCGGCGACGAGGCCGGGGCCCGTCCCGGCGTTCACCACGGCCTGCGCTCGGCGCTGCGCCGGCGGCGGCACCAGGGTCGTCACGAGACTGACGAGCGCGGGCGATGCCAGCCCCGCGCCCGCCGAACCGACGACCGACGCGATCGCGAACGCCGCGGGGGCGCCGGCCGCAGCCATGCCGAGTGCACCTGCGCCAGCCACGGCGGCGGCGACCGCCACGAGGACCCGGGGCACGCGGCCGGCACAGCGGTACCCGACCACGGCGCCGACGCAGTACAGCGCCGAGGCTCCGGACGAGACCCACCCCGCAGCGTCGGCGCGTAGCCCGAGGTCCCGCTGGACGTCGGGCAGGAAGAGGCCGTAGGCCAGCCGGACCAAGCCGTACGTCGCGGCGATCAGACCGAGGCCGCTCCCCACGAACACCGACTCTCGTAACGAAAACGATCGTTTCACTTTTGAGAGCCTAGGGTGCTCTCATGGCGATGCGTCCAGGAACCGAGCGGAAGCTGCTCGACGCCGCCGAGGAGCTCTTCTTCTCGCAGGGCATCGCCGCGACGCCCATCGACGCCGTCCTCGAGCGCGCGGGGATCTCGAGCGCCACGCTCTACCGCGGGTACGCCAGCAAGGAGTCCCTCGTGGCCGCTGCCCTCGGTCGCCGGCACGACGACTGGCTCGCGACGTGGGACCGGGCCGTCGCGGACGCGTCGGACGACCGCGGCCGTCTGCTGGCGGTCTTCGACGCGCTCGACGCGTACCGGTCCACCGCAGCGGGCTCGCGGTGGTGCGCGTTCCTCGGCACTGCCGCCGAGTACGTCGACGCCCCGTCCGACGTCCGCGCGGTCCTCGACCACGAGACCGACACCCTGCGTCGACGCCTGACCGCGTCGGCCGAGCCCGTGGTCGGCGCACACGCCGGGGCGCTCGCCGAGCAGCTGCTGCTCCTCGTCTCGGGGTACCTCGCGATGCGCCTGCGCGAACCCGGCCTCGGGACGGGTACCGCGCGTGCCGTCGCCGACGCGCTCCTCGGGTCGGCGGAGCGACCGGTTCCTGCGCGACTTCACACCTGACGTCCGCGTGTACCCGAGGTGCTCCGGCGCCCGACTCGGTAGCTTGCCCGGTGTGCAGCGGACCTCCCCGACCCTCGTGATGACGCGTGTGACCCCGGACAGCATCGTCCCCCGCGCATGAGCGGCTCCCGTGCAGCCCGGATCACCCGCCGCTCGCTCATCGTCGGCGGGGCCGCGGTCGTCGTGGCGGGCGCCGCGGCCGAGGCCGTGAACCTCCGGCTCCTCCCCGGCCGGTCGACCATGTACCGCGTGCTCGGCCTCGACGGGCCGGCGGGAACGGTCCCCGACGTCACCCCGGTGCCGACCGTGTCCGGATCGTTCACGTCCCGGGCACGGAAGGGACTCGAGGTCGGCTGGACGATCGCCGCGCCGCGGTCCGACGACCCCCTGCCGATCGTGGTCGCCCTGCACGGGTACGGCGACGACCACGCGGACTTCTTCGGTTCCCACCTCGGCTACGACCGGTTCCTCGCCGCGCACGTCGCGGCGGGCGGGACGCCGTTCGCGATCGCCGCGGTCGACGGCGGCAACCGGTACTGGCACCGTCGTGCCGACGGCGACGACCCCGCCGCGATGGTCGTCGACGAGTTCCTGCCCCTGCTCGCCCGCCGAGGCTTCGACACCGCGCGACTCGGGCTCACCGGCTACTCGATGGGCGGCTACGGCGCGCTGCACCTCGCCGGCGGTCTCGGCGCGGAGCACGTGCGCGCGGTCTCCGCGATCAGCCCTGCGCTGTGGCGGTCGGCGGGGGAGACGGCACGGGGCGCGTTCGACGACCCCGCGGACTTCGCCGCGAACACCGTGCTCGGCCGACAGGCATCGCTCGACGGCGTCGCGGTCCGGGTCGACTGCGGCACCGGCGACGGGTTCGAGCCGGCCGTGCAGACGTACGTCGACGGCTTCGCGACGGCACCGGCCGGCGGCTTCGAGGCCGGCGGCCACACCTCCGCCTACTGGCGGCGCCTCGCGCCGGACCAGCTGCGGTTCCTGGGTCGGCACCTGCAGGCCTGACCCGCACCGACGGCGGACGGGAGGCGCGGGTCGGGCCCGCACCGTCCCTCCCGACCGCCCGTCGGTCCGGTCGAGGGCCCTTCCCGTCACGGCGTTGACCGTTCCGGTTCGCGATCCCCGGGATCCGCGAACCGGAACGGTCAGCGAGCAGGAATGATCAGTGGGTCCCGCGAACCTCGCGCACCGCGTCGACGGCGATCCCGATCGCGAGCGCGCAGACGCCCTTCGAGACGGAGTAGAGGTTCTCGCGATCGTCGCTGCGCCACCGGTGCTCGACCTCGTCGTCACCGATCCGGACGTGCACGCCGTAGGCACCGAGTCCGGCCGCGTCGACACCGGCGACGATGCGCTCGAGCACGTCGGCCGCGTGACCGCTCGGCATCAGGCGCGGCCCCGGTTGCGCCGGCGGATCTCCTTCGGGGCCCGACCGGCCATGAAGGACCGGGCCGGGTCGACGAGGAAGCCCTGGCGCAGTGCCTCGCGGCCGACGAGCATCCGGAAGCCCATCTGGTCGCGGTTGCTCAGGGTGACCTCGGCCTCGAAGACACGCCCGGCGAGGGACATCTCGGTGAGCACCACGATGCGCTCCTGGGTGTGCCCGGTGGAGCTGCGGACGATGCGACGGTCGTGCACCGCGCACTCGATCGTGACGGCGTCGGCATCGGTGTCCTGCCACGGGTGCACCGAGAAGCGGACCCGGTCGCCGGGGAGTTCCTCGAGGTCGAACGCGTGCAGCGCCGAGCTCCGCGCACCGGTGTCGAGCTTCACCTTGATCCACGGGATGCCGAGCCCCGGCAGGGCGGCCCACTCCCGCCATCCGGCGACCACGAGACCGCCGTTGGGTGACTTCGGTTCTCGGGCCATGTGCCCATCCTGTCGCATGCTTGGATGGAGCGTCGCCGTCGATACCCCTACCCCGGAGCACACCCGATGAAACTCGCCATCCTGTCGCGCGCGCCGCACGCGTACTCGACGGAGCGCCTCCGGGCTGCCGCGATCGACCGCGGGCACGAGGTCAAGGTGCTCAACACGCTCCGGTTCGCGATCGACCTGACCGGCGACGACCCGGACCTGCAGTACCGCGGCAAGCTCCTGTCCGAC
Organism: Curtobacterium sp. LFS084; assembly: GCF_047977705.1. Classification (NCBI taxonomy): domain Bacteria; kingdom Bacillati; phylum Actinomycetota; class Actinomycetes; order Micrococcales; family Microbacteriaceae; genus Curtobacterium; species Curtobacterium sp. LFS084. The sequence goes on along the minus strand of NZ_JBFPFM010000002.1, from coordinate 148,057 downwards.
TACGACGCCGTCCTGCCGCGCATCGGGAACTCGATCACGTACTACGGCACCGCGGTGGTCCGGCAGTTCGAGCAGATGGACGTCTACACGCCGAACACCGCCAACGGCATCACGAACTCGCGCGACAAGCTGCGGGCGAACCAGATCCTGTCTCGGCACGACATCGGCATGCCCGCGACGACGTTCGTGAACGGCCGCGCCGACGTCCGTGGGGCGATCGAGCGCGTCGGCGGCGCTCCGGTCGTGATCAAGCTGCTCGAGGGCACGCAGGGCATCGGCGTCATCCTCGCCCCCGAGGCCAAGGTGGCCGAGTCGATCGTCGAGACGCTGCACTCCACGAAGCAGAACGTCCTCATCCAGAGCTTCATCTCGGAGAGCCGCGGCAAGGACATCCGTGCGCTCGTCGTCGGCGACCGGGTGGTCGCGGCGATGCGGCGGAGCGCCTCGGGTGACGAGTTCCGGTCCAACGTGCACCGCGGCGGGACCGTCGAGAAGGTCACGCTGACGCCCGAGTACGAGGAGGCCGCGGTCCGCTCGGCGCAGATCATGGGCCTCCGGGTCGCCGGCGTCGACATGCTCGAAGGCAACGACGGACCGCTCGTGATGGAGGTCAACTCGTCGCCGGGGCTCGAGGGCATCGAGCGCGCCACGGGGCTCGACATCGCCGGAGCGATCATCGACTTCATCGCGAACCAGGTGGCCTTCCCGGAGATCGACGTCCGCCAGCGGCTCTCCGTCTCGACCGGGTACGGCGTCGCCGAGCTCCTCGTGCACACGAACGCCGACCTCGTCGGGAAGACCATCAAGGAGTCCGGTCTCTGGGACCGCGACATCACCGTCCTCACGCTGCACCGCGGCTCCGGCGTCATCCCCAACCCCCGGAGCGGCGTCGCCCTCGAACCCGGGGACCGCCTGCTCTGCTTCGGCAAGCTGGAGGAGATGCGATCGATGATCCCGGAGCGTCGGAAGCGTCGCGCGAAGGTCCGGAAACTCCCCAAGGAACCACGCCAGCCCGAGGCGTGAGGCGCATCCGGAGCGCACTGTCCCCCGCCTGTCAGCGCTTCCGGATCGCGTACCCAGGCCAGATGCGGAAGTATGTGTCGGTGACGATCATGACGGAACGGCCGGTCGACCAGGCGACGAGCAGCGACACGGAGCGGCCCGGCAACGCCACGGCCAAGCACGACAACGTCGCGCTGCTCTCCGTCGCGACGACCGTGGCGGAACGCGTGACCACCTCGGCCGACATCGAGGAGAAGCTCCGCGTTGTGCTGCGCCGCCTGCGCCTGCCGATGGGGCTGCTCGAGCGTGTCGCCGGGGTCAAGGAGCGTCGCAACTGGGGTGAGGGGCAGTCCTTCCAGGACGCCGCGATCGACGCCGGGCGCCGTGCCATGGCCGAGGCGGGCATCCGCCCCGAGGACGTCGGCCTGCTCATCAACACGTCGGTGACCCGCCCGCACCTCGAGCCCTCGGTGGCCGTGCGGCTGCACCACGGACTCGGGCTGCCGTCGTCCGCGATCAACTTCGACATCGCGAACGCCTGCCTCGGGTTCGTGAACGCGATGAGCGTGGCCGCGGGCATGATCGACTCCGGCCAGATCAAGTACGCGCTCGTCGTGGACGGCGAGGACGCCGACCAGGTGCAGCTCAACACCATCGAGCGCCTGAACCAGGGCGGCCGCAACCGCAAGGACTTCATGAGCGAGTTCGCCAGCCTGACGCTCGGCTCCGGTGCCGCCGCAGCCGTGCTCGGCCCGGCGGACATGCACCCGGGCGGCCACCGGATCGTCGGCGGCGTCACCCGCGCGGCGACCCAGTGGTACGACCTCTGCGTCGGCAGCGTCGACGGCATGTTCACCGACGCGAAGATGCTCCTCAAGGGCGGCATGGAACTCGTCGTCGCCGCCTGGAACGAGGCGCGCTCCCACTTCGACTGGGCCGACATGGACCGCTACGTGCTGCACCAGGTCTCCGACGTGCACACCAACGCGTTCGTCGAGGCCATCGGCGTCCCGCGCGACAAGGTCCCCACCACGTACGAGCGCTTCGGCAACGTCGGTCCGGCGTCGATCCCGATCACCCTCGCGGACGAGGTCGCCCGCGGCGCCATCCGCCCCGGCGACCGGGTGTTCCTCGGCGGTGTCGGCTCCGGCATCAACACGGCGATGATGGAACTGCGCTGGTGACCTCCGGCCTCCCGCGCGTCGCCGCTGCCACGGCTCCGGCGACGCCCCCGCCGCCCCTGCCCGGACTCGACCCCGCCTGGTCGCGCATCGTCGCGGTCCCGGCCGCTGCGGGTCCTGGAGGCGCGGCTCGCCCCGAGCGCTCCTGGCACCTCCTCGACACGGCCGGCTCCCTGGCCGCGCTCGGCGTGGAACCCGTCGGCACCCTGCTGTGCGTGCACGGCAACCCGACGTGGTCGTACCTGTGGCGGTCGGTGCTCCGCACCTCGCTCGACGTCGCCGCGGCCGGCGGTCCGGCGTGGCGGGTCGTCGCGGTCGACCAGCTCGACATGGGGTTCTCGGAGCGGACCGGCACGCAGCACGGGCTGGCGGACCGCGTGCGAGACCTCGGCGCGCTGACCGACGAACTCGGCCTGACCGGCCCGGTGGTGACCCTCGGGCACGACTGGGGCGGGGTCGTCTCCCTCGGCTGGGCGGTGGACCACCCGGACCTCGTCGTGGCCGTCACGACCTGCAACACCGCCGTGCACCAGCCGGACGACGCCCCGATCCCGGCGCCGCTGCGGCTCGCCCTCCGTCCCGAGCTCCTCGGCCGCGCCACGGTGCTGACGCCGGCGTTCCTCGAGACGACCCTCGCGATCGCGCACCCGCGGCTCGACCGTCCCGTCGCGGACGCGTACCGAGCGCCCTACCGCGGCGCCGCCCGTCGCGGGGGCATCGGCGGGTTCGTCGCCGACATCCCCGTCGACGCCGACCACCCGAGCGCACCGGAACTCGACCGGATCGCCGCGGGGGTCGCGGCGCTCGACGTGCCGGCCCTCGTGATGTGGGGCCCGCGCGACCCGGTGTTCCTGGAGCGCTACCTCGACGACCTCGTGGACCGCCTGCCGCACGCCGACGTCCACCGCTTCGAGGGCGCCGGGCACCTGCTGCCGGACGACGCCGACGTCGCCGGGACGGTCTTCGACTGGCTCGGTGACCACCTGCCGGACGGTCACGGGCCCGCCGGGGCCGAACCGTCCCTCCCGGCCCCCACCGACACAGCCGCCGACGCGGGCCGACCGCTGTGGGCCGCACTCGACGCACTGCGCGAGCGCGACGACGCCGCGCTCGTCGAGATGGCCGCCGCCGGCGGGCCCCGCACGGTGTCGTGGCGGCTGCTCGCCCGCCGGGTGGACGAGATCGCGGCGGGACTCGTCGACCTCGGCGTCCGCCCCGGCGAGCGTGTCTCGCTGCTCGTCACCCCGGGAGCCGACCTCACCGCGGTCCTCTACGCCTGCGTCCGCATCGGCTCGGTCGTCGTGGTCGCCGACGCCGGGCTCGGCCTGCGCGGCCTGACCCGGGCCGTGCGCGGCGCGCGTCCCGACTGGATCATCGGTGCGCTGCCCGGCCTCGGAGCCGCGCGGGCGCTCGGCTGGCCCGGTCGTCGGATCGCGACGGTCGCGCTGCCCGCCGCCGCCCGGCGTGCGCTCCGGGTCGAACGCACCCTCACCGAGGTCGCTCGCCGCGGGGCCGACCGGCTCGCACGGGGGACCGCCATGCCCGAGGCCCCCGGCGCCGACGCACCGGCCGCCGTGCTGTTCACGTCGGGGTCGACCGGCCCGGCCAAGGGCGTCGTGTACACGCACGGGCAGCTCGGTGCCGTCCGGGACGCGCTGGCCACCCAGTACGACATCGGCGTCGGCACCGGGCTCGTCGCCGGGTTCGCCCCGTTCGCCCTCCTCGGTCCGGCCCTCGGGGCGCGGTCGGTCGCACCGGACATGGACGTCACGGCACCCAGGACGCTCACCGCGCGGGCGGTCGCCGACGCGGTGCAGGCAGCCGACGCCACGGTCGTCTTCCTGTCGCCGGCCGCCGTCGCCAACGTCGTGGCGACCGCGGGTGCGCTCACCGCCGACGAGCGTGCGGCACTCGGCCGGGTGCGGCTGTTCCTGTCGGCCGGGGCGCCGGTGTCGGCGGCCCTGCTGACCGCGGCCACCGAGCTGATGCCGAATGCGAGCGCCCACACGCCCTACGGCATGACCGAGGGGCTGCTGATGACCGACGTCGACCTCGACGGGGTCCGTTCGGCAGGGTCCGCGGTCGACGACGGCATCTGCGTCGGGGCCCCGGCGGCGAACGTCCGGGTGCGGATCGCCCCGCTCGACGGCGACGGTCTGCCGACCGGCACGCTGACCGACGACCCGGGCGTCACCGGCGAGATCGTCGTGGCCGCGCCGCACGTCCGGGCGCGCTACGACCGGCTCTGGCGACAGGACCGGGTGTCGCGGCTCGGCGTGGACGACCCTCGGGGCCACCGCACCGGTGACGTCGGGCACCTCGACGCAGCCGGCCGCCTCTGGGTCGAGGGGCGCCTGCAGCACGTGTTGACGACCCCGGACGGGGTGGTCACACCGGTCGGACCCGAGCAGCGGATCGAACGGGTCCCCGGCGTCGGCCGCGCCGGTCTCGCCGGGGTCGGCCCGCGCGGGACGCAGCAGGCGGTGGCCGTCGTCGAGACGACCGGCACGCGCCGCGCTCGTCGACCCGCACTCGCGGACCCGGACCTCGCTCGGGCCGTGCGGGCAGCCGCCGGCATCCCCGTCGCGGCGGTCCTGACCGTGCCCGAGCTGCCGACCGACATCCGGCACAACTCGAAGGTCGACCGTGCGCGGCTGTCACGGTGGGCCGCATCGGTGCTGTCCGGTGGGCGGATGGTCCGGCCGTGAGGGTCCTCGTCACCGGCGCGAGCGGGTTCCTCGGGCGGGCGACCGCCGCGGCCGTGCGGGACGCCGGCCACGAGGTCCGGACGTTCCAGCGGCGTCCGTCCGGCGTGGGCGGGGCGGCGGACGTCCTCGGCACCGTGACCGACCCCACCGCGGTGGTCCGGGCGGTCGAGGGCGTCGACGCGGTCGTGCACCTCGCCGCCGAGGTCTCGCTCGCCGGCGACCCGGCCGACTTCGTCCGCGTGAACGTCGAGGGCACCCGGACCCTGCTCGACGCCGCACGCCGCGCGGGGGCGACACGGTTCGTGTTCGTGTCGTCGCCCTCGGTCGCGCACACCGGCTCGTCGCTCGTCGGGGCGGGCGCCGCACCGGCCGAGCCGGCGCGCGCCCGCGGGGACTACGCCCGCACGAAGGCCGCCGCAGAGCTCCTCGCCCTCGCCGCCGACGCCCCGGGGTTCGCGGTCACCGCCGTCCGCCCCCACCTGGTGTGGGGACCGGGCGACACCCAGCTCATCGGGCGGATCGTCGACCGGGCCCGCAGCGGACGGCTCCCGGTGCTGGACTCCGGCGCCGCCCTGATCGACACGCTCTACGTCGACAACGCGGCCTCGGCCATGGTCGCCGCGCTCGAGCACGCCGCCGACGACGCGGTGCACGGCGCCGCCCACGTCGTCACGAACGGCGAGCCCCGGCCCGTCGCCGACCTGCTCGCGGGCATCTGCGCGGCGTCCGGGGTCCCGGCACCCCGGCTGCACGTGCCGGCCGGTGTGGCCCGCATCGCCGGATCGCTCGTCGAGGCCCTCTGGCGGGTACGACCCGGGCAGGACGAGCCGCCGATGACCCGGTTCCTCGCCGAGCAGCTGTCGACGGCGCACTGGTTCGACCAGCGCCGCACCCGCCAGGACCTGCGGTGGACGCCCGCGGTGTCGATCGACGAGGGGCTCGAACGGCTCGCTGCCGCTCAGACCTCGTCGGCGGCGACGTAGACCCAGGCCCGGGTACCCGACTCCAGCGTCACCTCGATGCGCTGGTGGTCGGCGGGCTCGTGGTCGTCGAGGTCCCGCAGCTGCCACTCGTACCCGAGCGTGAGGGCCGCACCCTCGACCCGGTCCTCGCTGGTGCCGCGTCGCAGGGTCGGACGACGGCCCGGTCCGCTCGCTCGGATCACGTCCGGGTCGGTGCTCGTCGCGTCGTCGATCCGCCAGCCGGCCAGGGCGTCCTCGGCAGTGGGCACCGGGTCGCCGAACAGGGCGTCCTGCACCTCGGGCTGCCGGAGCGCGCCGACCGTGAAGACGACGTTCACACCGACGTTCGGGGCGGGGCGACGCAGACGGCCGGGAGCGATCGTCGGCGCGGCCGTCCAGACGATCGCGCCGGCCAGCCCGGTGAGACCGAGGTGGAGCAGCCCCACGATGCCGAGGACGCTGCCCCAGACGATCCCGGAGTCGTCGCCGAGGCACCGCTCCTCGGGCCAGGTCTCGCCCGCCCCGAGGCACCCGTACCGGTTCGACAGCCCGACGACCAGCCCGACGACGCCGACGACGAGGAGGACGACGGCGAACGTGCCGAGCGCGACGACCCAGCGCTGTGCGGGGGAGAGACGGTGCATGCTGCGACCGTAGCGAACGACGGACGCGGTGCACGCCACCCAGATCGGGTCACGTGCACCGCGCCTCGTGTCGGTGTCAGTGCTTGGTCGCTCCGGCGATCTTCTTCCGGAGCTTCTTGCGGGCCTTCCGCGAACGTGGGTCGTTCCAGAGCTCGCGCGCGGTCTGGGCCTTGGACTTCTTGTTCACGGGACGGGTGGCGCGTGCGCCGAACCAGAACCCGAGGAACACGATCGCGCCGATGAGGATGATGCGGTTGCGCATGGTGACTCCTTCGATGGTGGTGCGGACGGCCGAGGGACTCAGCCGGTGAAGCGGTTCCAGAGCTCGGTGACGATGGGCCAGACGTCACCGGCACGGTCGGCGGACCCGACGGCGACGAGGACGACCGGCACGACCGTGACGGCGATGCTCACCAGGACGGCGAGGACCACCGCGATGGTCGCGGTGGCGGTGTGCCGCCGGGTGAACGCGAGCAGCAGGAGCGCCAGGACGACGATCGCGCCGAGGAGGGCGACGACCGTGACCCGGATGAACGGGAACGGCACGAGGCCGGCGGTGGTGGCGGTGACGCTGCCGAGGAAGCCGACGAGGGGGAGGAACGCGCCGAGCAGCGTGCCGAGGACCAGGACGACGCCGATGCCGCCCGCGATCCACACGCCGCGCGGGCGGGGCCGTCGGACGCGCGTCCGACGGTTCCCCGACCAGGCGGTCGTCACGGCAGGTCCTGACGGTGGCGACCGGACTCGGTGTCAACGTCACGGGCGGCCGCGGTGTCCGACGCCTCCGGTGCCTCCTGCGTGGCCGGCGCGTCCGGCGTGTCCGCTGCGTCCTGCGTGTCCGCTGCGTCCGAGCGGGCGGCCCGGGCTGCTGCGTCGGCGGACTCCGACGCGGCTGCTGCGGCGTCCTCGGCGGCGTCGGCCGCGTCCTCGGCCGCGTCTGCGGCGGCAGCGGCACGGTCGGCCGGGGTCGCGTCGTGCTCGGCGACGGTGTCGACGACGGCGTCCCGTGCACCGGCTGCGGCGTCCTTCGCCGAGTCGGCGGCGTCCGCTGCCAGCTCGGAGGAGCGGGCCAGCGCCTCGGTCGCCGCGTCACGGACGTCACCGGTGGTCTCGGCGGCGGAGTCGACGGCGCGCTTGGTCGCGTCGGCGGTGGCGTCCGCCGCACGGCGGGTGGCGTCGGCGGTGGCGTCGGCTGCCCGCTTGGTCTGTTCCGCCGTCGCCTCCGCGGCGTCGCGGGTGGCGTCAGCTGCCTGACGGGCGACGTCGGCGGTCGCCTCGGCGGTGCGCTTGGTCACGTCGGCGGTGGCGGACGCGGCTCGCTTCGTGGCGTCGGCGGTGGCCTCCGCCGCGTCCTTCAGCGCCGCGCCCGTGGCGTCGGTGGCGCGCTTGGTCGCATCCGCGGTCGCGGTCGCGGCCTGCTTGACGGCGTCGCCGGTCGCCTCCGCCGCCCGGCCGAGCGGCGACTGCTCGTCGTCGAACGGACCGTGCACGTCGAGCACGCGGACGTCGACCGAGGTCGGGACGTCGGACACCTGTCGCGTGGCCGCGGCGACCTGCTTGCGGACCTCGTCCGCGACGGCGATGACCGGGTGCGGGTAGCTCACGACGACGGAGACGTTCACCGCGAGGGCGCCGTCCTCGTCGTCGACCTGGACGCCCGCGGTCCCGGCGCTCTTCCCGAGCTGCTGGCGGAGCTGGTCGGCTGCGCGGGCGGCGAGACCGCCGAGGTGGTGCACGCCGGGGACGCCGAGCGCCGTCTCGGCCGCGGTGCGGGCGACGACCGTCACGGTGCTCGCGTCGTCGGGCAGGGGCTCCGTGAGCTCCGCGGGCAGGGCGACTTCGGTCACCTGCGTGTGCGCATTCGGGTCGTGCTGCATCGTTCTCCTCCTCGTTCGGTCCACCGGAAACATGTCGGGGCACTCGACATCGCGAGTGCCCCGACACGGTTCGTGCGTCCTACTTCTTGAAGACGTCCTTGACGTCCTCGCCGGTCTGCTTGACGCTCGCGGCGGCCTGGTCCTTCTTGCCCTCGGCGACCTTGTCGTCGTCGTTGGTGGCCTTGCCCACGGCTTCCTTCGCCTTGCCGGCGAGGTCCTGAGCGGCGTTCTTGATCTTGTCGTCGAGTCCCATGAGGGGTCCTTTCATCGGTCGGGCTGACGCCCGGTGGGTGGTGCGTCCGGCGGGTCGGGAGGCGCGGTGGCCGCCCGGCACGCGTGTGTCAGTGGACGCGGGTTGCCTTGGCGAGGGCGGAGCGGGTGCCGCCCGTGAGGTGGACCAGGATCGGCAGTTGCCGGCCGAGGGTCCGGTCCAGCGTGGAGACGGCGTGGTCGACGGCGTCGAGGACGGTGACCGCGTCACCGCCGCGGCGGACCGCGACGCGGATGCGTGCGGCGCGCTGACGACGGACCAGGTACGTGTCGACCCGGGTACCGACGACGTCACGGACGTCCTGGAGCTCGTGTTCGACGACGTCGCGGACGAGCGCGACGTTCACGGTGACCTGGTCGTCGCCGGAGCGTTCCCGCACGGCGACGGAGGTCCCGCCACGACCGCGGGTGAACACCCACAGCAGCGACAGCACGATCACGACCGCGCAGACCGCGACGACGATCCACAGCGACGACGCGGGCACGTCGAGGTTGCGCGGCAGGTCCACGTACGGTTGCACGGCGTCCCGGACCGGGGTCAGCACGCCGGCGCCGATGGTGACACCGACGATGACCGCGACCAGGCCGAGCACGAGCAGGATGATCCGGTTCATGGTCCGGTTGCTGCCGGTCATGCCAGCGTTCCCTTCTCCTCGACGCTGACGCTCACGCGCCGGCCGAAGCGTTCGTCCAAGCCCGCCAGGCGTGCCTGGACGGCGTCCCGGACGACGGAGTCGTCGACGGGGATCCCGCTGACGGGCACCACGCGCACGTGGGTGGAACGGCCACGAGCGGTCGCGGACGTGTTGCCCTCGGGCACACCCGCGGCGAGCCCGGCCGCGTTGGCGGCCGTCGAGGCGACGATGCGGCTGTCGATGATCACCGCGCCACGGTCGTGGTCGATGACCGAGCGGTGCTGCCGGCCGGGCTTGAGGGCCAGCACGATCAGCACCACACCGAGCACCAGCAGCACCACCGCGACGACCTCGGCGATCGTCACGAACGCCGCGTCCGGGCGCAGGGCCGCGTCCACGACCTGCTGCGGGTCCGCCACGAGCGGCGGACGGCCGATCCCGGCGAGGACCGCTTCGGTGCCGATCCACGCCGCGACCAACGCCAGCACCACGAGGGCGACGGCGACCGCGGTCGAGCGGGAGCGGTGCACGCTGCGGCGACGGATGCGTCGTTCCACGGAACCGTTGCTCATGATGGCCTCCTACAGGGTCCGGGACCGGTGCTCGCGCACGATCCCGGTGAGTTCGATGTGGGCACTGCCCACCCGGCGGCCGGTGAGGTCCCCGACCCGGCCCTTGACCTCGTCAGCGACCCGCACGGACCGGGCGAGGATGTCCTCACCCGCCGAGATCGGACCGGTGATGTCGAGCGCGAGCGCCCCGGACGCATCGCCCAGGCCGACCCGCACCCGCTTCGCGGGCGCGCCGAGCCGTTCGGCTGCGACGGCCCGCGCCAGCGAGGTCAGGGCACGAGCGGTGATCTCGACCCGGCCCGGGACGTCCGGGCCGGCACTCACCGGGAGCTCCGACGCCCGGTCAGAACGTCCGTCAGGGCGCCGCGGTCGATCTTGCCCGTCACCAACGCCGCGACGAGCGCGCCGAGAGCACCGAACACGACCACCAGGACGAAGCCCCAGAACCCGAACTGCAACGCCACGACGGCGAGGATCGCGCCGATCAGCGCGCCGACCAGTGTGTTACTCAACGCGGGACTCCTTCTTGTCGTCGTTGTCGTCGTCGTCGCCCGGGATGTAGACGTCCTGGACGGTCACGTTGACCTCGGCGACCTCCATGCCGACGATCTGGGTCAGCGCACGGGCCACCGCGGAGCGGACGCCGTCGGCGACCTGCTGCAGCGACACCGGGTACTCGGCGACGATCACGATGTCCGCGGCGACCTGCTTCTCGCCGACCTCGACCTTGACGCCCTGACCGAAGTCACGCTGACCGATCGCGTCGCGGATCGCACCGATCGCACGCGCTGCGCCGTTGCCGAGCGAGTGCACACCGTTCACCTCGCGAGCCGCGATCCCCGCGACCTTCGACACCACCGTGTCGTCGATCGTGGTCTTGCCCGTCACGCCACCAGCCGGTGCGGTCGCAGCGCGGCCCGCGGTCGTCGCAGCCGGGGTGGTCGTCGTGGTGTCAGCCATCGTGGTTTCCTTCCGATTCGGTCCCGCCGGGCGTTCCCAGCGGTTGCTGTTCACGGATGAGACGGGGCTGACTCGAGGATCGTCACACGGGGCCGATCGAGTTCAGGAACTTCCCAGGGATGGCGCGGAACGCGCAGCGCTGCGTACCCCTGCTGTGCCGACGGTCAGCGAGCTGCGCTGATTCCGTCCGACGCGTTGCGTTCTGCAGCACCACGGATCGACCGCACGGCCGCCATCGGGGACTCGCCCCGTTCCTCCAGGAAGAGCTGCTGCAGCCGCCGTGGGCGCACGCCCGCGGCGTCGGCGATCGCCTGCAGCGTCAAAGCCTCGTCGGGGTTCGACTCGATGAACTCGACGGCACGACGGAGCCGCCACGAGGCGCGGCCCGGTCGGGCGGCGCGTGAGGAGCGCAGGGTCGACGCCGGGTCCTCGCCGAACCGGTCGCGGTACGCGACGGCGAGACGTCCGTGGTTCGTGAAGCCCCATCGCCGGGCGATCTCGGTGACGCTCTCGTCGCCGTCCGTGTGCAGGAGCTCGCGTCGGACGCGGTCGAGTCGGTGGTCGCGGAGGAAACGGTGCGGGGTCGACCCGAGGGTCCGCGAGAACACGTCCTGCAGGCCGCGCTGGCTCAGCCCGCACGCGGCGGCGATCTCGGGGACCGCCGGGCGTTCGGCGGCGTGCTCCTCGATGAACCGGACCGCGTCCCGCAGCCGGTTCGCCACCGGGACGTCCGAGCCGCGGTTCCGGACCGGGAACGTGTCGAGGACGACGACCGCGAGCCGGCGGTTGAGTGCCGTGCGCATCGGGCCGAGCACGCGGTCGTCGACGAGCATCGGACCGATCTCGCGCACGAGGTGTCGGAGGGGCTCCTGGCGCGCGACGACCTCGTCCTGCTGGTCGAACAGGAGCGGGCCGTCGGGGAGTGCGAAGCCGAGGTCCTGTCCGACCGCGCGGAGGAACCGGTCGGCGATGTGCACGCCGTTGTAGATCGTGCCCGTCGATTCGAAGCGGTAGGCCTCGGACGCCGAGGCGATGTACGGGCTGCCGGGGACGACGACGCGGGACCGGTCGGCGAAGTGCATCTCGAGCTGCCCCTTGGTGAGCCAGAACACGACGTGGTCGTCCCGTGGCCCGATGACTCCACCACGCCTGCCGCCCTCGGCCCGCATCGTCCGGAGCGTCAGGTCGTCGTCGCCCACGACCGTGTACTCGTAGCGGGTGTCGCGGGTGGCGAAGGTGCCCGAGGCGAAGTCGGAGCCGTGGTACTCGGCCTCGAAGATGTCGGAGTAGTCCGACCCGTCGCCGTCGGCGAACCGCAGTCTGCGGAAGCCGTTCGTCGCCACCTCGGTCATGGTCGCATCATCGCACGGTTCGTCCCGGGGTCACGGCAACGGCGGATGGGTATACCCTAGGGGGGTACCGTACGGATGACGGAGGCCAGCATGCACGAACACGTCGGCTACATCGGGGACAAGGACGACCTGCTCAAGCGACTCCGTCGCGCCGAGGGGCAGGTGCGTGGCATCGCGCGCATGGTCGAGGACGAGACGTACTGCATCGACGTCCTCACCCAGATCTCCGCGGCGAACCGGGCACTCGAACGCGTCGCCCTCTCGCTGCTCGAGGACCACCTGCGGCACTGCGTCGCCGAGGCCGTCGCCGAGGGCGGTGACGCTGCGGACGCGAAGGTGCGCGAGGCCAGCGACGCCATCGCGCGGCTCGTCCGCTCCTGACGGCGTCGACGCCGACGTCGTGACCCGACCCCAGAAGGGAACCACCATGACCACCGAACTGCTGCTCGTCGAGGGCATGACCTGCGACCACTGCGTGATGAGCGTCACCGAGGAGCTCGGCGAGCTCGACGGGGTGTCCGACGTCCGGGTGCGGCTCGTCCCCGGCGGCGCCTCCGAGGTGACCGTGACGTCCGCGGCCCCGGTGCCGCAGGACGCGCTCCGCGCCGCCGTCGCCGAGGCGGGGTACGAGGTCGTGCGGTCATGACGGACGGGGTCGTCGAGCTCGACATCACCGGGATGACCTGCGCCTCGTGCGCGAACCGCATCGAGCGGAAGCTCGGCAAGCTCCCCGGCGTCACCGCGACCGTGAACTACGCGACCGAGAAGGCCACCGTCTCCGGCAGCTCGGACACCGGTGCCCTCATCGCGGCCGTGGAGTCGGCCGGGTACGGGGCCTCCGTGCCGCGGCCGCCGGCGACCGCCGACCCCGACGGCGCCGACGACGACCGCGTGGACGACCCGACCGCGGCGCTCCGGCGACGACTCGTCGTCTCGGCGGTCCTCGCCGTCCCCGTCGTCGTCCTCTCGATGGTGCCGGTCCTGCAGTTCCCGAACTGGCAGTGGCTGGCACTGACCCTCGCCGCCCCGGTGGCCGTGTGGGGCGCGCTGCCGTTCCACCGGGCCGCCTGGGTGAACGCCCGGCACGGCGCGGCGACGATGGACACCCTCGTGAGCGTCGGCGTCCTCGCCGCGTTCGGGTGGTCGCTGTACGCGCTGTTCCTCGGCGACGCCGGGACGACCGGCATGCACATGACCTTCTCGTGGTTCGCGACCGATCCCGAGGCGAGCGACCTCTACCTCGAGGTCGCGTCGGCCGTCACGGTGTTCATCCTCGCGGGGCGGTACATGGAGGCCCGCGCGAAGCAGCAGTCCGGCGCCGCACTCCGGGCGCTGCTCGAACTCGGCGCGAAGGACGCCACGGTGCTGCGCGGGGGCACCGAGACGCGCGTGCCCGCCGCGTCCCTCGTCGTCGGCGACGTCGTGGTCGTCCGGCCGGGGGAGCGGATCCCGAGCGACGGCACCGTGCGCGAGGGCACGTCGGCCGTCGACCGCAGCATGCTCACCGGCGAGTCCGTACCGGTCGAGGTCCACGACGGCGACGACGTCACCGGCGCCACGATCAACGTCGGCGGTCGGCTCGTCGTCGCGGTCACCCGGGTCGGGGCCGACACCGAACTCGCCCGGATGGGGCGGCTCATCGAGGACGCGCAGACCGGGAAGGCCGACGTCCAGCGCCTCGCCGACCGGGTGTCCGGGGTCTTCGTGCCGATCGTCATCGGGCTCGCGGTGACGGCGTTCGTCGGGTGGCTCGTCCTCGGCGGATCCCTGACGGCCGCCTTCACCGCGGCGGTCGCGACGCTCATCATCGCCTGCCCCTGCGCGCTCGGCCTCGCGACCCCGACCGCGCTCCTGGTCGGGACCGGCCGGGGCTCGCAGCTCGGCATCCTGATCAGTGGCCCGCAGGTCCTCGAGCAGACCCACAGCGTCGACACGATCGTCCTCGACAAGACCGGGACGGTGACGACCGGGACGATGGCCCTGCGTGCGGTCACGGGCACGCCCGGCACCGACGACGCCGAGGTCCTCCGGCTCGCCGCCGGGGTCGAGGACGGCTCCGAGCACCCCGTCGCCCGGGCGATCGTCGCGGCCGCCCGCGCCCGAGGACTCGACGTCACCGGAGCGGCGCAGTTCACCGCGACCCCCGGGGCCGGGGTCCAGGCGGTCGTCGACGGCGCGGTGGTCCTCGTCGGCACGACCGCGTGGCTCGAGACGTCGTGGTCCGTCGCCGTCCCGGAGACCGTGCTGCGTGCCGTCCGGGACGCCGAGTCCGACGGTGGCACCGCGGTCGTCGTCGCGACGGACGGCCGAGCACTCGGCGTGGTCATCGTCGCCGACACCGTGAAGCCCGAGGCTGCGGACGCCGTCCGGCGCTTCCGGGAGCTCGGGCTGCACCCGGTGCTCCTCACCGGCGACAACGAGGGCACTGCACGCGCCGTCGCCGCCGCGGTCGGCATCGACGAGGTGCACGCCCGCGCCACCCCGGCCTCGAAGCTCGACACCGTCCGCCGCCTGCAGGCCGATGGCCGACACGTCGCGATGGTGGGTGACGGCGTGAACGACGCCGCGGCCCTCGCGGCGGCCGACCTCGGGATCGCGATGGGCGCCGGGACCGACGCCGCGATCGCGGCGAGCGACATCACGGTGGTGAGCGGTCGGCTGACCGTGGTGGCCGAGGCGATCCGGCTCTCGCGAGCGACCCTCCGCACGATCAAGGGCAACCTGTTCTGGGCGTTCGCGTACAACGTCGCGGCGATCCCGCTCGCGATGGCGGGGCTGCTGAACCCGGTGCTCGCCGGCGCGGCGATGGCGTTCTCTTCGGTCTTCGTCGTGACGAACAGCCTGCGCCTCCGCCGCTTCACCCCCGAGTCCTGACCGCGCCGCCACCGCGCACGGCCCGCGGCGTCGCCACCTGCGGGCCGGACGCGCCTGGCGCGTCGCCCGGGCCTGCCCGGTCGCGGACGCGCTCGCGCCGCTCGCCCCGTGACGCGCACAGCGAACGTGCCCCGCACCTCCTGTCCGACGGCGCACACCATCCGCCGGAGCGCACTACGCTCGGAGGCGGTCCGCGACGCAGCGCAGCGGTGACCCGCGGGCTCGTACGTCTGAAGGCGATCCAGGAGGACCACAAGTGACCGAATCCGCTCCCGTCGACCCCACATCGACCGACGGCTGGAAGAAGCTCGCCGGCATCGCCGACGGCTTCACCCCGGACCTGCGCGGCTGGTTCGACAGCGACCCCGCTCGCGCCGAGCGCTACACGTTCCAGGCCGCCGACCTCACCGTCGACCTGTCGAAGGGCCTCGTCACCGACGAGATCCTCGCCGACCTGCTCCAGGTCGCGAAGGACACCGGCGTCGCCGAGCGCTTCCAGGCGATGCTCGCCGGCGAGCACATCAACGCGACCGAGGACCGCGCGGTCCTGCACACCGCCCTGCGCCGTCCGAAGGGCGCCTCGCCGGCGCTCGTCGTCGACGGCCAGGACGTCGACGCCGACGTGCACGCCACGCTCGACAAGGTCTACGCCTTCGCCGAGCAGGTCCGCAGCGGCGCGTGGACCGGTGTCACCGGCAAGCGCATCGAGACCGTCGTGAACATCGGCATCGGTGGCTCCGACCTCGGCCCCGTCATGGTCTACGAGGCGCTGAAGCCGTACGTCCAGCCCGGCCTCGAGGCGCGGTTCGTCTCGAACATCGACCCGGCGGACATCTACGAGAAGACCGCTGACCTCGACCCCGAGACCACGCTCTTCATCGTCGCGTCGAAGACCTTCGGCACGCTCGAGACGCTGACCAACGCCCGCCTGGCCCGCCAGTGGCTCTGGGAGCGGCTCGGCCTGGCCGACGCGTCCGACGACGAGAAGTCGAACGCCGTCGCGAAGCACTTCGTCGCCGTGTCGACCGCGCTCGACAAGGTCGCGGCGTTCGGCATCGACCCCGAGAACGCGTTCGGCTTCTGGGACTGGGTGGGCGGCCGGTACTCGGTCGACTCCGCCATCGGCACGAGCGTCGTCATCGCGATCGGCCCGGAGAACTGGGAGGAGTTCCTCGCGGGCTTCCATGCGATCGACGAGCACGTCCGCACGACGCCGCTCGAGCAGAACGTTCCCGTCCTGATGGGCCTGCTCAACGTCTGGTACTCGAACTTCCTCGGCGCGCAGAGCCACGCGGTCCTGCCGTACACGCAGTACCTGCACCGCTTCGCCGCGTACCTGCAGCAGCTCACCATGGAGTCCAACGGCAAGCGCGTCCGCTGGGACGGCTCGCCCGTCACCACCGAGACCGGCGAGGTCTTCTGGGGTGAGCCGGGCACGAACGGCCAGCACGCGTTCTACCAGCTCATCCACCAGGGCACGCGCCTGATCCCGACCGACTTCATCACGGTCGCGAAGCCCGCGCGTCCGCTCAAGGACGAGACCGGTGACGGCGGGGCGGTGCAGCCCGGGCAGGACGTGCACGCGCTCTTCCTGGCGAACTTCTTCGCGCAGACGAAGGCGCTCGCGTTCGGCAAGACGGCGGACGAGGTCCGCGCCGAGGGCACCACGGACGAGGCCATCATCTCCGCCCGCACCTTCACCGGCAACAAGCCGTCGACGTCGATCCTCGCGCCGGAGCTCACCCCGAGCGTGCTCGGTCAGCTCATCGCGCTGTACGAGCACATCGTGTTCACCGAGGGCACGATCTGGGGCATCGACTCGTTCGACCAGTGGGGCGTCGAGCTCGGCAAGCAGCTGGCGCTGCAGATCGCCCCGGCGGTCGACGGTGACCAGGCCGCGCTGGACGCGCAGGACTCCTCGACGAAGGCGCTCATCGCCAAGTACCTGGAGCTGCGCGGCGAGTAACGCACGCACCTGACGGACAGGAGGCGCGGTGCCGGCTGGCACCGCGCCTCCTGTCGTCGGTGGGTCGCGCTCCGGCGGGACCCGCGCGGCTCAGCGGCCGAGCGGGTCGAGGTTGAGCGTGGTGCCCTCGTAGAGGTGCTGGTCCTCGCCGAAGACCTGCACGCCCTCGTTGAGCCAGACGAGCGCCCGGACGGTGATGCCGAACCGTGCGGCGACGTCGCCGATGAGGTCGTCGGGCGCCACGGTGTACCGCGCAGGAGCCCCGCCGCCGGCGGCTGCCGTCACCGATCCGGTGGCGTTCGGGCGGGCACCGTGGTCGACCGGGTGCACGTTCGTCTGCCGGGCGGGGATCGACCACCGCACGGTCGTGACGGCGAGGACCTTGTCCGCGGCGATCTCGACGGGGACGTCCTGGCCGGGACGGGCGGCCGAGTACGTCACGAGGGTGCCGAGGTGCGACGGTTCGACGCCGGACCCGGTGAGCGGGACCGATGCGGAGCCGGGCGTGCTCGTCGGCCCGCCGAGCGTGTGGTCGCCCACCCCGCGGTAGGTCAGGCCGTCGCCGACCTCCTTCGGCAGGTCGAACAGCCCGACCCCGACGGGGACCGGCAGCGTCGACGTGAACCCGGAGTACTCGGCGGTGAACGCGTCCGCTCCGTCGGCGACGACTCGGAAGTGGAAGTGGATGCTGCCCTTCGGGGACGCGACGTCGCCCTGGGCGAGGACCGTGCCGGCCGGGATGGGCGTCAGCGTCGGTGCCGGTGCGGCGGCCTCGGTGGGCGCGGCAGTCGGTGTGCGGGGGGTCGCGGAGGCCTCGAGGAGGTCCGCGGCCGAGTCGCCGTCGGCGGTGGGTGTGTCGCTCGGGGTCGGGGAGGCACTCGTGGGCGGGGCGGACGGGGCGGGGATCGCCCCGTCCGTCCCGCGCAGCCACGAGCAGCCGGACAGCAGGACGGTCGACACCAGGACGGTTCCGACCACTGCGGTTCGTTTCATGACTCCCCCTCGGGTTCAACCGTAGCGGACTGCCGGACGTGCACACCGTCGCCCGTGCGGCGATGTGTCGGTGGACGTACGGTCGGGCGCTGTCGGCTGCACGGGTTACCGTCGGTGCATGGAGCGTTCGGAGATCCTCGCCGCGGCGGCCGCCGCGCACGCCGCCCGCATCGCCGAGGCCGGCGGTGACGACGCCGCCGCGCGCGAGCGTGCCGAGCAGGTCCGGAAGCGGGCGGACGGCCTGGTCGACCGGATCGAACGGAGCGAAGCGGCCGACGACGCCGCTCGCGACGCCGAGCGTCGTCGGGCGGCCGAGGCCGACCGTGCCGCCGCCCGCACCGAGGGCTCGCTGTCCGACTGGCACCGGATGGGGACGCGTCGCGGGGTCACCCCGGACGAGCAGGTCCGCACGGCCTGGACGGTGACGGGGGTCCCGGAGCCGGGCGACGCCCGCGCGCTGGCGAACATCCTGCTGTCGACCGCCGGGCACGCTGGACGCGTGGCCGACGCTGCACGACGGAACCCCCGGCTCTCGGGCGCCGCGAGTGCCGCCGCTCGACGCACCGTCCGTCGCTACACCGACCACGGTGCGGACATGCCGTCGCTGGGTGACGTGCTCGATGACCCCGCCGACAACGGCGAGTGATCGCTGACCGGGGCGTTCGCGGAGCCATCCATTCGTCATTCCGTGTGTATGACCGATTGACAGGACATGGTTTCGGGCTACGATCCTCCACAGCGATGCAGCCCGATCACTGACGAAGGAGTCACCGAATGGTCGACATCAGACCGACAGCCACGAGCGTCCCCCTCCCGCCGGTCGGACACGGCCCGCACGTCCGACGCCTCGGCGTCCTCGCACTCGTGGCCACGTTCGGCGGCCTGCTCTTCGGCTACGACACCGGTGTGATCAACGGCGCCCTGCTGCCGATGAAGCAGGAGCTCGGGCTCACGAACCTCACCGAGGGCGTGGTCACGAGCTCGCTCCTCTTCGGGGCGGCGATCGGCGCGATGCTCGGCGGCCGGATCGCCGACGGCTGGGGGCGCCGCAGGACGATCATCCTGCTCGCCGTGACGTTCTTCGTCGGGACGCTCGTCTGCGTGTTCGCCCCGGTCTTCGGGGTGATGGTCGTCGGTCGCGTCCTGCTCGGCCTGGCGGTCGGTGGTGCCTCGACGGTGGTGCCGGTGTTCCTCGCGGAACTCGCGCCGTACGAGATCCGCGGGTCGCTGTCCGGTCGGAACGAGCTGATGATCGTGATCGGCCAGCTCGCCGCGTTCGTGGTGAACGCGATCATCGGCTCCCTCTGGGGCGAGGGCGAGGGCGTCTGGCGCGTGATGCTCGCCGTCTGTGCCCTGCCGGCGATCGCGCTGTTCATCGGCATGCTCCGCGTGCCGGAGTCACCGCGGTGGCTCGCCTCCAAGGGGCGCGACGACGAGGCCCTCGAGGTGCTCGGGCAGATCCGCTCCCGCGAGCGCGCCCACGCCGAACTCGAGGACATCACCCGGTCGAACGAGCTCGAGGCGGACGTCGAGCGGCAGAGCGGCTGGCGCACCCTGCTCGGCAACAAGTGGCTGATCCGCATCGTGCTCATCGGTGCCGGCATCGGGGTGGCGCAACAGCTCACCGGCATCAACTCGATCATGTACTACGGCCAGACCGTGCTCGTCGAGTCGGGCTTCGCGAAGTCGGCGGCCCTCATCGCGAACATCGCCCCCGGGGTCATCGCGGTGGTCGGCGGCGCGATCGCGATCCGCAACATGGAGAAGATCAACCGGCGCACGACGCTCATCCTCGGCTACTCGCTGACGACCGTCTGCCACTTCCTCATCGGGATCGCGTCGATGACCCTGGTCGAGGGCAACCCCGCCCGCCCGTGGGTGATCCTGTTCCTCGTCGTCGCGTTCGTCGGCTCGATGCAGACGTTCCTCAACATCGCGACCTGGGTGATCCTGTCCGAGATCTTCCCGACCCAGATCCGCGCACTCGGCATGGGCATCTCGGTGTTCTGCCTCTGGATCGCGAACGCGTTCCTCGGGCTGTACTTCCCCACGGTCGTCGCCGCGACCGGCATCACGGGCACCTTCTTCGGGTTCGCGGCCGTCGGCGTCCTCGCCCTGCTCTTCATCTGGAAGTTCGTGCCGGAGAGTCGCGGGCGCACCCTCGAAGAGGTCCAGGAGGGCGTCACGACCGGCAACATCTTCACGGTCCCGACGAAGCAGGCCCGCGGCTGACCACGAAGGCGTCCCCGCGCCGGCCTCCTGGGCCGCGGGATCGAGGGGCGAGGTGATCGCCTGCGAGGATGGCGGACATGGGTGAACGTCCGGACCACGGGATCGATGAAGTCCTCGCCGCGTCGCGCGGCCTGCTCGGCGTCGTCGCGCGGTCGCTCGCGCCGGCGCTCGAGTCGGTCACGGTCCCGCAGTTCCGGTTGATCGTGCTCGTCGTCAGCCTCGGGCCGACGCGTGCCGGCGGCCTGGCGGACCGGCTGGCGGTCGGACCGTCGACCCTCACGCGGAACGTCGACCGTCTGGTGGCCGGCGGGTGGGTCGAACGCCGGGCGTCGTCGGACAACCGCCGCGAGGTCCTGGTGGCGCCGACGGAGCGCGGGTGTGCACTGGTGGCCGAGGTCACGGATCGTCGCCGCCGGGAGCTCGAGGAGATCATCGAGCGGGTGCCGGTCGCGGACCGCGCGATCGTGACCGCCGGGATGGCGGCGCTCCGTCGGGCGATGGGGGAACCGTCACCCGAGGAGGTCTCCGCCTTCGGGGGGTGACTCCCGTTCGTTGTACGCGTACAATCATTGTGCCCGTACAACTCAGGAGGACCGTGCCCGACGCCGCCCAGACCATCCGTCCGCACCTCGTGACCGCCGGTACCCGCTTCGGTGGTGCCGCCGTCCGGCTGGCGCTCCCGGCACTGCTCATCGGCCTCGGGGCCGGCGGCGCGGCGGTCGTCTTCCGCTGGCTGATCGAGCACGCCACGTGGGTGTTCAGCGGCCACGCGGACTACTCGGCGACCGACGGGCACCCGGCCAACCCGTGGGTGCCGTGGCTCGGGGCCGGTTTCGTGGTGCTCGCCCCGGCGGTCGGCGGGCTGCTGTACGGGCCGCTCATCCAGCGGTTCGCGCGGGAGGCGCGGGGCCACGGCGTTCCCGAGGTGATGTACGCGGTCGCCCGGAACGGCGGTCGGATCCGGGGCAGCGTCGCCGTGGTGAAGGCCCTCGCGAGTGCGGTCTGCATCGGCGCGGGCGGTTCGGTGGGCCGCGAGGGGCCGATCATCCAGATCGGCGCCGCCCTGGGCTCGACGATCGGTCGGTGGGCCCGGATGCCGGAGGTGCGCCTGAAGACCCTCGTCGCGTGCGGCGCGGCCGGCGGGATCTCGGCGACCTTCAACGCCCCCGTCGCCGGCATCTTCTTCGCGCTCGAACTGCTGCTGCGGGACTTCACCCCGACCTCGTTCGGCGCGGTCGCGATCGCGAGCGTCACCGCGGCGCTCGTCGGTCGCGCCGTCTTCGGCGACGCGGCCTTCCTGCACCTGCCGTCCATCGGGTCGATCACGCCGCCCGAGTACCTGCTCTTCGCGCTGCTCGGGCTGCTCGCCGGGGCGATCGGCATCGGCTTCACCCGCGTGCTGTACCTCGTCGAGGACGCCTGCGACGTCCTGTGGCGGGCGACGCGGGGGCCGGAGTGGCTCCGCCCGGTCGTCGGCGGGCTGCTGCTCGGGGGCGTGCTGCTGGTCCTGCCGCAGCTGTACGGCGTGGGGTACCCGGTGCTCGAACGCGGGGTCGCCGGGCAGTACGCGCTCGGCTTCCTCGCCGTGCTCGTGGTCGGCAAGGTGGTCGCCACGTCGCTCACGCTCGGCATCGGCGGATCTGGCGGGGTGTTCGCGCCCTCGCTCTTCATCGGCGCCATGACCGGCGCGGCCTTCGGCGAGGTCGTCGCGGCGATCGACCCGTCGATGCAGGAGCAGGTGGGCACCTTCGCCGTCGTCGGGATGGGCGCGGTCTTCGCCGGGTCGACGCGTGCGCCGATCACGGCGGGGATCATGCTGTTCGAGCTGACCGGTGCGTACGAACTCGTGCTGCCGCTGGTCGTCGCGGTCGTGATCGCCGGGGCGGTGTCGAAGGTGCTCTCGCGGGACACGATCTACACGCTGAAGCTCAGTCGCCGCGGTGTCGACCTGACCGACGCCGCGGTCCGGTCCCCGGAGCCCTCGACGGCGGGTGGTGCGGCGCGGCCGCTCGGACCGGTGCTCGACACCGGGGCGATCGCCGGGCAGGCGCTCGAGACGATCGAGGGGGCCGGGGGTGGTCCGGTGGTCGTGGTCGACGGGGCCGGGCGCCTGGCCGGGGTCGTCACGGCGCGGTCCGTCGGGGACGCCGTGCTCGGGGACACCGCGTTCGCCGAGCGGCCCGTCACGGACGTGGTCGCCGACGTGGCCGCGGTGTCGGCGACGGCCCCGCTCGACGAGGTCGTCCGGGAGGTCGTCGACGCCGCCGACCCCGCGGGCCTGCCGGTCGTCGACGAGGACGGACGGCCCGTCGGGTGGTTGGGACAGGCGGACGCGTTGCGGGCCCTGGTCCCTGCCACCTGACGGACGGGAGGCGCGGTGCCAGCCGGCACCGCGCCACCCGTCCGCCTGGTCGTCGCCGTTACGGGCGCAGCAGCACCTTGCCGACGCGGCCGGCGGTGTCGCTGGCGCGCGCCGCGGCGCGGGCCTCGTCGAACGGGAAGACCTCGGAGACCGGCAGGGTCAGCGAGCCGTCCAGCACGCGCGAGATGAGCTCGCCGAAGAGCTGCTGCTTGAGCGGCGCGTCCATCGTCCTGCTGACGACGGCGCCCCAGAAGCCCTTGACCGTGAGCTGGCCGAAGATGACCTTGCCCGACGGGATCTCGAGGGTGGGGGAGGCCATCGCGCCGAAGACGACGAGGGTGCCGTTCTCGCCCATCACCGAGGCGATGTCACCGGCGGCCTTGCCGCCGACGGACTCGACGCCGGCGACGATCGGGGCGCCGCCCGTGATCGCGCGGACCTGGTCCTGCCAGTCGTCCGCGTCGGTGGCGACGATGCGGTCGATGCCCTGGTCACGGAGCTCCTCGACGCCGGCGGCGCGACGGACGAGCCCGATGACGTTGATGCCCCGGGCCTTGCCGAGCTGGGCCACCATGCGGCCGACCGCGCCGTTGGCGGCGTTCTGGATGAGCCAGTCGCCCTCGTGCAGGTCGAGGGAGTGCAGCAGGCTGATGGCGCTGAACGGCATCGAGACGAGCTGCGCGGCGTCCTCGTCGGTCATCGCGTCCGGCACCGGGACGAGCCCGGCGGCGTTCGCGACGTAGTACTCGGCCCAGACGCCGAAGGTGCCGCCGGCGACGCGCTGGCCGACGGTGAGGTTCGTGACGCCCTCGCCGAGGGCCTCGACGACGCCGAGCGCCTCGGTGCCGGAGGCCGCGGGCAGCTCGGGCTTGAAGCCGTACGTGCCGCGGATGGTCCACAGGTCGTGGTTGTGGATCGGGGAGAGGACGGTGCGGACGAGGACCTCGCCCGCGCCGGGGGTGGGGACCGGGCGGTCCTCGGCGGTCAGCACGTCGGCGGGCTCGCCGAACTCGTGGTGGACGACGGCACGCATGGTGGTGGGGGTGGTGCTCATGGACTAGTCCTCCGAGACGGTGATGGTGACGTCGATGTTGCCGCGGGTCGCGTTCGAGTACGGGCAGACCTGGTGCGCGGCGTCCGCGAGGGCCTGGGCCTGGTCGTGCTCGAGCCCGGGCAGGACGACCTCGAGCAGCACGGCCAGCTGATAGCCGCCCTCGCCGTTCGGGCCGATCTGCACGCGGCCGCCGACGGACGAGTCGGCGATCTTCACCTTCTGGCTGCGGGCGACGCCCTGCAGTGCGGAGTGGAAGCACGCGGCGTACCCGGCGGCGAAGAGCTGCTCGGGGTTGGTGCCGGCGCCGGAGCCGCCCATCTCCTTGGGGATCGCGAGGTCGAGCGCGAACGAGCCGTCGCTGGTGGCGACGCGGCCGTCGCGACCGGCTCCGGTGGAGAGGGCCTCGGCGGTGTAGAGGGCTTCCATGTGGTTCCTTCCTTCGTGGGGGTCAGTGGTCCGCTGCGGCGCGGTCCGGCGTCGCGGCGGCGTGCATGGTCTCGGTCAGCCGGTGCAGCGTCGCGATGAGCTCCGTCGCGGCGTGTTCGTCGGCCAGTCCCATCCCCGCGGCGATCGTCGACGGGATGTGGGCGAGCTCGCCGCGGATCGTGCGGCCGCGGTCACCGAGTGTGACCGTGACGACGCGTTCGTCGGCACTGCGGCGCTCGCGGCGGACGAGGTCGCCCTGCTCCATGCGACGGAGCAGTGGCGAGAGCGTGCCGGAGTCGAGCTGCAGGTGGTCGCCGAGGCCCGAGACCGTCTGGTCGCCCTCGATCCACAGCGTCACGAGGACGAGGTACTGCGGGTACGTGAGGCCCCATGGTTCGAGCAGGGACCGGTACGCCTGCGTGGTGGCACGGCTCGCTGCGTAGAGGGAGAAGCACACCATCTCGTCGGTCACGGGCATGCCACAAGGATTGCACGCAATTCAGTTGTGCACAACCTTGTCGCGGACACCTGTCTTCGATCTGGCCGGGTCGCGCGCCGGTCGACCTCCCAGCATCACCGCTGTCCCGACCGCCGCGAGGACGACGGCGACGCCGACGACCTGCCCGGACGAGAGCGTCTCCCCGGCGACGAGGGTCCCGATCGCGAGCGCGACGACCGGGCTGAGGAGCCCGAGGAACGCCGGCACCCGGGTCGGCAGGGACGCGACGCCACGGAACCAGACGAGGTACGCGAACGCCGTCCCCACGATCGCCAGCCAGGCGTATGCCCCGACGGCACCGAGTGTCACCTCCGAGGTCGGGAGCGGCTCCACCACGGCGGTCAGTGCGGCCAGCAGGAGTCCGCCGGCGAGCAGCTGCCATGAGGTCGTCACGATCGGAGGCTCGGTCGAGGCCCAGCGCTTCGTGAGCACGACGCCGACTGCCATCGACCCCGCGCCGAGCAGGGCGGCGGCGACTCCGGCCGGGTCGAGTGCCGCCTCGGCGCGGAGCGCGACCAGGGCGACGCCGACGAGCCCACCGGTGCCGGCGGCGATCGTCACCGGTGTCAGACGCTCGCCGAGGAACCGGGATGCGAGCAGGGCGACGAGCAGGGGTTGCACGCCGCCGATCACCGCCGCGACGCCTCCGGGCAGTCGATCTGCGGCCATGAAGAGGAACGCGAAGAACGCACCGATGTTCAGGGTACCGAGCACGAGCGACCGCCACCACCACGAGCCGCGCGGCAGGCGCCGGCCGATCGCCAGCAGGACCAGGCCCGCGGGCAGGGCTCGCAGGGTGGCGGTGAGGAGGGGGTGCCCTGGCGGGAGGAACGTCGTCGAGACCGAGTACGTGGTGCCCCAGAGCGCCGGAGCGAGCGCCGTCACGGCGATGAGCGGAAGTCGATTGCTAAGCACTGAGTAAATGTAGCTCAGTGCTGAGCGATTAGGATCGCGACGTGGACCACGTCGATCGAGTACTCGCGCAGTGGCGTACGGAACGTCCGGACCTCGACCCGAGTCCGATGGCCGTCATCGGGCGCCTGAGTCGGGCGGCGACCGCGGTCGAGGGGGTCCTCGCCGCGACCTTCGCCCGGCACGGGATCGACGCGTCGACCTTCGACGTGCTCGCCTCCCTCGCCCGGCAGGGTGCCCCGTACCGGCTGACGCCCGTCGAGCTCGCGACGCAGGCGATGGTGACCTCCAGCGCCGTGGCGCAGCGGCTGAACCGCCTGGAGTCGCTCGGGTACGTGCGGCGGACTGCGAACCCCTCGGACGGCCGGGGCAAGATCGTCGAGCTCACCGCCCGGGGCAAGGAGCTGCTCGACCGGGTGCTGCCGGACCACCTCGCGACCGAGCGGCGTCTGCTCGAGCGCTTCACGCCGGACGAGCGCGAGGCGCTCGCGGGCCTGCTCGAGCGCCTGGCCGTCTGATCCGGACGGCTCGCCGCGCAGGCGGTGCCGCGGACCGCGGACCGGGAGGCGCGGTGCGAGGCCGACCCGCGCCGTGCGTCCGTCAGTCGGTCACGTCGGTGCGCTGACGGGTCGGCTCGGCCGCACCGTCCTCGACGTCCCCGGGGCGGCTGCGCAGCCGCAGCGTCGCCGCGAGGCCGAGCACGAGGAAGCCCGCGGCGGACCAGGCCGCGGCGCGCGTGCCGTCGCTGAACGCCTCAGCCGCCGCGGCTCCGGCGGTCGGACTCTGCTCGGTGAGTGCCGCGATCGACCCGCCGGAGGACGCCACCACGGCATCGGCGATCTGCGAGGCCGCGGCCGCGGGGGTGCCGGCGTCCTCGAGGCGGTGCTGGAGCAGGGTCCCGGTCGAGGTGAACAGGACCGTGCCGAGCACCGCGATGCCGAGCGCCGAGCCGATCTGGCGCGCGGTGCTCTGGGCGCCCGAGGCCTCGCCGCTCCGCTCGACCGGGACGTCGCGCAGCACGACGCCGGTCAGCTGCGCGGTCGCCAGCCCGACGCCGAACCCGTAGACGAACAGGCACGGCACGATCGCCCACCACGGCGTCGACGAGGTCACGACGAAGCCGATGGCCGCGACGCCCACGATCTCGGCGGCGATGCCGATGCGCACGATCCTGAGCGCGCCGATCCGCTGGCCGGCCGTCGCGGCGAACCCGCTCGCGACGAACGACCCGATCGCGAGGGCGAGCAGCACGAACCCGGTCTGCAGGGCGGAGTACCCGAGCACGTTCTGCAGCCAGATGGGCAGGGAGAGGATGATGCCGAACTCGCCGAGCGACACGATGAGCGCCGCGATCGACCCGTTCCGGAACGACCCGATCGTGAAGAGGTCGAGCGCGATGAGCGTGGAGCGGCCCGCGCGCTGCCGCCGCCGGGTCCAGAGCACGAAGGCCACGCCCGCGACGACGCAGACGAGGAACGCGTACGGGATCGGCGACAGCGGTCCGGGCCAGGTCCAGTCGCCGACGGTCAACCGGGTGGCGTTCGTCCACCAGCCGTACGTCCGTCCCTCGATGAGGCCGAACACGAGCGTGGCGCTCGTCACGACGCTGAGCACCGCGCCGACGACGTCGATCCGGCCGGCGTGCACGGTGTCGCGGGACTCGCGCACGGTCAGGTACGCGCCGATGACGATCGCGACGCCGAGCGGGATGTTGATGCCGAACGCCCACCGCCACGAGAAGTCCGTCGTCAGCCAGCCGCCGAGCAGCGGGCCCACGGCGACCATGCCGCCGATCGTCGAGCCCCAGACCGCGAAGGCGATCCCGCGCTCGCGCCCGGTGAAGGTCGCGTTGACGAGGGACAGGGTCGTCGGCAGGACCATCGCGCCGCCGACGCCCTGCGCGATGCGGGCGAGGACGAGCAGGTCGCCCGTCGGGGCCAGTGCGGCGAGGACCGACGCGAGCGCGAAGACGGAGACGCCGACGACCAGCAGGCGCCGTCGGCCGAACCGGTCGGCGAGGGAGCCGAACACGAGCAGGAGCGCCGCGAAGACCAAGGTGTAGCTCTCCTGCACCCACTGCACCGCCGTCGACCCGATGTCGAGGTCGCGGACGATGCTCGGGATCGCGACGTTCACGATCGTCGAGTCGACGATGATGAGCGAGACGGCGATGCTGATGATGACGAGTCCGGCCCAGCGTCGACGGTCGGGGGTGTGGTGGGTGCTCACGTGGCGGCTCCTCGGGTAGTCAGCATGCTGACGATCACCGTACGCCCCGAACGAGGACCTCGTGCAGCGCGCGCACGGGCGGGGTACGGACACCGTCGAGCGCGCCCGTGGCCGGGACGGTTAGGCTGACGTGACCCACGATGACCACCAACGACCTCGACAACTCAGCGACCACTGGAGCCGGCCCCACCCGCCGCACCGGTAGGGCGTCGTCCCACGGCAAGACGATCCTGATCGGGGAGCACGCCGTGGTCTACGGCGCACCCGCGCTCGTGCTGCCGGTCCTCGACGCCGTGGTCGTCGCGACGGTGACGCCGACCGACGACGCCGAGGGGCACCACCTCGAGTCCGCCGTGCACACCGGACCGCTCGACCTCGCCCCGGCCGCCGTGATGCCCACCGTGACCGCCGTCACCGCGACGCTCCGCCACTTCGGCGCGACGGACCGCCGGTTCCACGTGCGTGTCGACAGCGCGGTCCCCACCGCCCGGGGCATGGGCTCGAGCGCGGCGGTGGCCGCAGCGGTGACCGCGGCCGTCGCGGACGCCCTCGGCGAGCCCCTCGACGCCGAGGCGCACCACGACCTCATCCAGGAGTGCGAGCGCGTCGCCCACGGTCGACCGTCCGGCCTCGACGCCCGCGGGGTCGTCGCGGACGCGCCCGTCTGGTTCGAGGGCGGCCGCATCGGACCGGTCGAGCTCGGCGCGCGCTTCGCCTTCGTCGTCGCCGACACCGGCGTGCCCGGTCACACGCGCGAGGCGGTCGCGGCCGTCCGTGCCCGCCACGACGCCGACCCGGACGCCACCGACGCCGTCGTGGACCGCATCGGCGCGCTCGCCCGACGCGCGCGGGCGGCACTCGTGGACGGCGACGCACAGGCGCTCGGTGCCACGATGGACGCCGCGCAGGGGCTGCTCGGCGACCTCGACGTGTCGAGCGACGACCTCGACCGGCTCGTCGACGCCGCACGTGCGGCCGACGCCCTCGGCGCGAAGCTCACGGGCGGTGGCCGCGGCGGGTGCGTGATCGCCCTCGCCACGGACGACGACCACGCGGACCGCATCGCGGCCGCACTGCGCGGCGCAGGTGCCGCAGCCACCTGGACCACCACGATCGGAGACCGCGCCTGATGACCGCCACCGCCGTCGCGCACCCCAACATCGCCCTCGTCAAGTACTGGGGCAAGGCGGACGCCGCCCTCGCCCTGCCGGCCACGGGCAGCGTCTCGATGGGGCTCGACGTGTTCCCGACGACGACGTCGGTCACCGTCGGGGACACCGCGGACGACACCTTGACCCTCAACGGTGCCCTCACGACCGACGGGGCGCTCGTCCGGGTCACGCAGTTCCTCGACCTCGTGCGCGGGCTCGCCGGGTCCTCCGCGCGCGCGTCCGTCGTCTCCGAGAACACCGTCCCGACCGGTGCGGGCCTCGCCTCGAGCGCCTCGGGGTTCGCCGCGCTCGCCACCGCCGCCGCCGCGGCCTACGGGCTCGACCTGTCGCCGCGCGACCTGTCCCGGCTCGCCCGTCGCGGCTCCGGCTCGGCCACCCGGTCGATCCCCGGCGGGGTCGCGGTGTGGCACGCCGGCGACGACCAGGGCTCCTACGCCGAACCGATCCCCGCGCCGCCGATGGCCATGGTCGTCGTGACGATCGACGCCGGCCCGAAGCCGATCGGCTCCCGCGAGGCCATGCGACGCACCATCGCGACGTCGCCGTTCTACCCGGCCTGGGTCACCTCCACCACCGAGACCGTCGGTGACGTGCTCACCGCCTGCGCCGCGGGGGACTTCACCCGTATCGGCGAGCTGACCGAGAGCAACGCGCTCCGCATGCACGCCACGATCGAGGGCGCCTTCCCGCCCATCCGGTACCTGAACGCCCGCAGCGTCGCCGTGTTCGACGCCGTGGGCGAACTGCGCGCCGCCGGACTCGAGGCGTACGCCACCGCCGACGCCGGCCCGAACGTCGTCGTGCTCTGCAAGCCGGAGGACCGCTCGGCCGTCGCCACGGCGCTGGCGTCGTTCGGCGACGTCATCGAGTCCGGTACCGGACCAGGCGCGTACCTGGTCGGCTCCGAAGGAACGGGGACCGAGGACCCGGCGGCACACGCACCGGGTGTGGTCCGACCAGAGGAGTCCGCCGAGTGATCGAGTTCCGTGCCCACGGCAAGCTGTTCGTCGCGGGGGAGTACGCCGTCGTCGAGCCGGGGCAGCCGTCCGTCATCATCGCCCTCGACCGCGCCATCACCGCGCGGGTGAGCGAGGGGCACGGTGCCGGCAGCGTGCACTCCGAGGAGTACGGACACCTCCCGCTCACGTGGACCCGCGCCGAGGACGGCATCGCGCTCGACACCGAGCACCACCCCTACGACTACGTGATGGCGACGATCGACCTCGTCGAGAAGCTCCGAGCCGAGCAGGGCATCGCACCGCGCTTCCACGACCTCCGCATCCACAGCCAGCTCGACGACGCGAGCGGTCGGAAGTTCGGGCTCGGGTCCTCCGCTGCCGTGACCGTCGCCACGGTCGGCGCCCTCGACCGCTTCTACGGGCTCGGGCTCTCGCAGCGGAAGCGGTTCCAGGTCGCCCTGCTCGCCACGATCCGGGTCAACCCGCGGGCGTCGGGCGGCGACCTCGCGGCGAGCACGTTCGGCGGCTGGCTCCGCTACAGCGCGCCCGACCGCGAGCGGCTCGCGGCCCAGCTCGACACCCGCTCCGTGACCGAGATCCTCGGTGACCAGGACGCGTGGGAGGGCTTCGACGTCCAGCGCCTGCCCGCCCCCGAGAACCTCGAGCTGCTCGTCGGCTGGACCGGTTCACCGGCGTCGACCACGAAGCTCGTCGGCGTCGTGCGTCGGCACCGGAACGGCGGCTACCAGGCCTTCCTCGACGAGAGCCGCGCCTGCGTCGACGACCTCACCGCGGGTTTGCAGACCGGCGACGCCGAGCGGGCCCTCGGTGCGCTCCGTCGCGCTCGCGGCCTGCTCCAGCGCCTCGGCACGTCGGTCGGCTCGCAGATCGAGACCGAGCGACTCGCGACCCTGTGCGACGTCGTCGAAGCGGCGGGCGGGGCGGCCAAGCCGTCCGGTGCCGGCGGCGGCGACTGCGGCATCGCGCTCGTCCCGGCGGACACCGACCTCGCCGGCATCCACCGCGCCTGGGAGGCGCACGACATCAGACACCTCAGCGTCGCGGTGCAAGCGCCCGAAGGGAGCGTCGATGACTGACCTGCTGACCCCGATCCCCACGAAGTGGGTGGGGCCGATCCGCATCAGCGGCAACGCGGTGGAGGGCGAGCACGAGGTGCCGCTCGCCACGTACGAGTCACCGCTCTGGCCGTCCGTCGGCCGCGGTGCCCGCATCTCGCGCATGGTCGAGGGCGGCATCGTCGCGACCGTCGTCGACGAGCGCATGACGCGCTCGGTCGTCGTCCGCGCCGACAGCGCCGCCGCCGCGCACCTGGCCACCGGGCGCATCCTCGCGCGGCAGGACGAGCTCGAGCAGATCGTCGCCGGGCAGAGCCGCTTCGCGAAGCTCATCGAGGTGCACCCGGAGATCGTCGGGGACCTGCTGTTCCTGCGCTTCGCGTTCACCACGGGCGACGCCTCCGGGCACAACATGGTCACGCAGGCGGCGGACAAGCTCCTGCCGGCGATCCTCGCGTGGGAGCCGGGCCTGCGGTACGTCAGCGTCTCGGGCAACTTCTGCACCGACAAGAAGGCCACGGCGGTGAACGGGATCCGCGGACGCGGCCGGAACACCGTCGCCGAGATCGTCATCCCGGGCGAGGTCGTCGAGAAGCGCCTGCGGTCGAGCGCCGCCCGGATCGCCGAGCTGAACGTCGCGAAGAACCTGGTCGGCTCCACCATCGCCGGGGCCATCCGCTCCGCGAACGCCCACTACGCGAACATGCTCCTCGGGTTCTACCTCGCCACCGGACAGGACGCCGCGAACATCGTCGAGGGCTCCCAGGGCATCACGAGCGCCGAGGACCGCGACGGCGACCTGTACTTCGCGACCTCGCTCCCGCACCTCATCGTCGGCACGGTCGGCAACGGCAAGGGCGGTGACCTGCCCGTCGTCGAGGACGCCCTCGTGCGTCTCGGCTGCCGCGAGGACCGCGAGCCCGGCGCGAACGCCCGCCGTCTCGCTGCCCTGTGTGCCGCGACCGTCCTGTGCGGGGAGCTCTCGCTGCTCGCCGCGCAGACCAACCCGGGCGAGCTGATGGCCGCCCACGTCGCCATGGAACGCCGTGGCGCCAAGCCTGCCGGAGGTGCAGCATGACCCGCATCGGCATCCACGACCTCGCCGTCGCGACCGGTCACCACGTCCTCGAGCTCGACGACCTCGCCGAGCGCCTCGGCGTCGACCCGGCGAAGTACCACGTCGGCATCGGGCAGGACGCGTTCAGCGTGCCCGCGCCGGACGAGGACATCGTCACGATGGGCGCCGCCGCGGCGAAGGAGATCATCGACCGGCACGGTGCCGAGGGCATCCGCACGGTGCTGTTCGCGACCGAGTCCGGCGTCGACCAGTCCAAGGCCGCCGGGGTGTTCGTGCACGGACTGCTCGGGCTGCCGCAGAACGTCCGCGTCGTCGAGCTGAAGCAGGCCTGCTACGGCGGGACCGCGGCCGTCCAGCTCGCCCTCGGCATCGTCGCGCGGGCTCCGCGGGAGCGCGTGCTGGTCATCGCCGCCGACGTCGCCCGGTACGACGTCGACACGGCCGCCGAGCCGACGCAGGGTGCCGGCGCGGCCGCGATGCTGATCGCCGCCGACCCCGACCTCATCGAGATCGAGCCGGCCGCCGGGGTCTTCACCGCCGACGTCGACGACTTCTGGCGGCCGAACGACCGCTCCACCGCACTCGTGGACGGCCGCCTGTCCGTGAGCGCCTACGTCGACGCGTTCGTCGGGGCGTGGGACGACCTCGCGGCGCAGGGCGGCCCGGCGTACGAGGACATCGTGCGCTTCGTCCACCACCAGCCGTTCACGAAGATGGCCCTCAAGGCGCACCGGAAGCTCACCCAGCACGTCGGGGTGCCCTTCGACGAGTCCGAGCTCGCCCTCGGCTTCACGTACAACAAGCAGACCGGCAACACCTACACGGCGTCGCTCTGGATCGGGCTCGCGGCCCTGCTCGACCTCGACGACGACCTCGCGGGGGAGCGCATCGGGCTGTTCAGCTACGGATCCGGCAGCGTCGGCGAGCTCGTCACCGGCATCGTCCAGCCGGCGTACCGCGAGCACCGCCGCGAGGGGCGGGTCCGCGAGCTGCTCGCCGCCCGGGTGCCGCTCTCGGTCGACGCCTACCGCGAGCTGCACGCCGCGGGTGCCGCGACGAGCGAGGACGTCGAGCGTCCGCAGGTCACGGCTGCGCCGTACCGCTTCGCCGGGGTGCGCGGCGGCGCCCGCCGCTACGAGGCGACGCAGCGCTGACGCGACCGCCTGACGGACGGGAGGCGCGGTGCCCGCTGGCACCGTCCCTCCCGTCCCGCACGACTCACGCCGCTGCGGACAGGACCTCGCGTTCCAGACGCTGGTAGCTCGTCTCCATGCCGTCCGTCATGCCGGTCGCGAGGATCATGTCCCGCTGCTCGCGGTCGGGGTAGGTGATGCGGAGCGTCATGAACGTGACGCCGTCGGCCTCGTCGAACTGCAGGTCGTTGACGTTGGCCGGGAACGGCGCACCGGTCATCCGTTCGGTCGTGACCATGCGGCGTTCCGGCTCGATGACGAGGTGCTCGCCCTCGAACCCGAACGCCTCGCCCTCGGTGTCCCCGACGGGTGCCCAGGCCTGCCGGAACGATCCGCCGACGACCAGGTCGTCCTCGCACACCGTCATCTCCCACCCGTCCGGGCCGAGCAGCCAGCGCCGCATCAGCTCCGGCTCCGTGTACGCACGCCAGAGCAGGTGCCGCGGCGCCCGGAACGCGCGGGTGATGGCCACGTGGGTGTCGTCCACGATCTCGGTGACCGTGCCCCGGCCGAGGGCGTACTCGCGGAGGTCGGCCAGCACCGTGTCGAGCTGCCCGAACGCCTGCTCGTAGCCGTCGAGCATGCCCATCTCGAGCATGGCGTCGAGGTCGGCGGCGGACGCGAACGACGTCAGCACCGTCACCCGTGACCCGCTGCCGACGGCCTCGAACGACAGCACGGTCTCGCTCGCGGGCAGCGCGTCGTCGACCGTGCCCTCGGCGTCGGAGAACAGGTCGCGGAAGGCGATCCGGCGGGGTTCGTCGACCTCGGACACCTGCCAGAGTGCGTGGAACCGTTCGTTCTCGGGCGAGGTCATCCGGTAGTGGGCGACGCCGCCGGGGCGCAGGTCGAACGAGGTGAACGTTGCGGGGAACCCGGGCGGGCCCCAGAAGCGTTCGAGCTGCCGGGGATCCGCGAACGCTGCCCAGAGGCGTTCGACGGGGACGGGGAACTCGGCCACGAGGGTCACGGTGAGCTCCTCGGGGTCGGTGTGGACGGACGTGGTCGGCATCATTGGCTCCCTTGCGTTCGGTCATCGTCGCTGCGCGGTGCGCGGTGGGCTCCCAGCGGCGCGCGGTCTTCTCCCAGCGGCGTGCGGTCTTCTCCCAGCAGTGCGTCGAGCCGCTCGATCCGGCCGCGCCAGAGGTCCGCGTAGCCGTCGAGCAGCCCACGGACGCGATCGATCTGTCCCGGCTCGGCGCGCACGATGCGGGTGCGGCCCCGGGGTTCCTTGGTCACGAGTCCTGCTCCTTCGAGGACGGCGACGTGCTTCTGGACGGCGGCGAACGACATCGCGTAGGCGTCCGCGAGTGCGCTCACGGACGCCTCGCCGACCAGGGTGCGACGGACGATGTCGCGTCTGGTCGCGTCGGCCAGGGCGTGGAAGACCCGGTCGATCTCGGCATCGCTCAGTTCGGTACGTGCAACCATCCGGTTGTACGTTACGACGGTCCTGCCCGCCGCACAACCCCCGCGGTGTACAAGGACGCATGGGTCAGCTCATCTACGACGGAGAGCCGCTCGACCTCCGGATCGACGACCGAGCGCTCACACACCTGCAGATCGTCATCGTGAACATGCTCCGGCGGGAGCACCGGTTCGCGTTCTCGTGGAAGGACGACGCCGTCCACGGCAACGGGCGCAGCACCATCTGGATGCACCCGAACGTGAGTCTGCACTTCAAGTTCTCCGGCAGCCGGGTGCCCCGGATCAACCGCAGCTGGCTCGAGGACCTCTACGCTGCCGCCACCTCGGGCGCAGGGCTCGTGCTCACCCCGGAGCCGTCGGACACGAGCACCGCGGACGACTCGGCGTGGTCCCGTGCGGTGGTGCCGGGCGATGCCGACGACGACTCCGGTACCGAGGATGGGCATTAGCACACGGCCTGTGGACGGTCAACGGGTCGCGCACGTCCGTGCAGACTGACTACGGTGGGCGTACCGCGCGAGCGATCGACTCCGGCCCAGGGATCCGATGACGGCAGCACGCGCGGGAAGAGGGGGAACCACGCGTCGTGTGAGGAGTCCCGGATCAGGGGTCTCCCGGCCCACAGCGCCCCCTCTCCGTCGCCCTGGTCGTGGATTCGGGTTCCGCACCGGGGCGACGGACGGGGCGCCCGGTCGTGTGCCGGGCGCCGCCCTCGCCGCTCAGTAGACGTCGCGGACGTACCGCTTGCCGCGGCGCATGTCGGCGAGGTACGCCTGCGCGTCGTCCTCGCCCTTGCCCCGTTGGCTCCCGATGACGGCCAGGAGCGCCTGCTCGACGTCCTTCGCCATGCGTGAGGCGTCGCCGCACACGTAGAAGTGGCCGCCGTCCTCGAGCCAGGCGTACAGCTCCGGGGCGTGCTCGAGCATCCGGGTCTGCACGTAGACCTTCTCGGCCTGGTCGCGCGAGAACGCCAGGTCGAGTCGGTCCAGCACGCCCTGCTGCTGCAGCTCGGTGAGCTCGTCCTCGTAGACGAAGTCGGTGTCGCGGTGCTGGTCCCCGAAGAAGAGCCAGTTCCGCCCGGTCGCCCCGGAGACGGCGCGCTCGTGCAGGAACCCGCGGAACGGCGCGATGCCGGTGCCCGGTCCGACCATGATCATCGGTGCGCTGTCGTCCGCCGGCACGCCGAACGACGCGTTCGGCTGCAGGTAGACGTCGACCGAGCCGTCCGGGTCGACCCGGTCCGCCAGGAAGGTCGAGGCGACGCCGGCGTACATGCGGTGCGGGTCGCCGTAGCGGACGGACGCGATCGTCAGGTGGATCCGGTCCGGGTGCGCGAGCGGGCTCGACGAGATCGAGTACTGCCGTGCCTGCAGCGGCCGGAGGTTCGGCAGCAGTTCGTCGAGTCCCGGTGCCGCCGGTCCCGCGTCGCGGAGCAGGTCGAGGACGTCGCGGCCCCACAGCCAGCGGTCCAGCTCGTGCTTGTCGCCGTGGGAGACGACGGCGGCGAGCTCCGACGACGGGGCGCGCTGCACGAGGTCCGCGATGAGGTCCTTCGAGGGCGTCCGGATCTCGCGGTCCGTCCGGAGGACCTCGGTGATCGCGCGGCCGTCGAGCGTCTCGGAGCCGTTCGCGCCGACCTGCTCGAGCAGCTCGCCGACGAACACCTCGTCGTTCGTCGGCACGACGGCGAGTGCGTCGCCCGCCGCGTACTCGATCCCGGAGTCGCCGAGGTCGAACTCGTAGTGGCGGATCTCCTTCGCGCTGCGCGGCGAGGAGAGCAGCCGGTTCTCGACCAGGGCGGACGGGTACGGGTTGCGCTTGTTCCACCGGGAACCGGGCCGGGAGGCACGGCTCGCGCCCGCCCCGCCGGTCGCGGTCGCCGACGTGGCCGGGTCGCCGGCGGGGCCGGACGCGCTCGGCTGCGCGCCGGCCTCTGCCGCGAGACGGTCGAGCACCGCGGCGGTCCACAGCGCGGCGGGGTCCTCGAAGTCCACGTCGCAGTCGACGCGGTCGTGGATGCGGGTCGCGCCGAGCTGTTCGAAGCGGGTGTCGAGGAGCTTGCCGGCCTGGCAGAACTCGTCGTAGCTCGTGTCGCCGAGCCCGAGGACGGCGTACTGCAGCCCCTCGAGCCGGGGCACGGTGGTCGCCTGGATCGCGTCCCAGAACAGTCCGGCGTTGTCGGGCATCTCGCCCTCGCCGTACGTCGAGGTCACGACGAGCACGTGCGACATCCCGGCCAGCTGCTCCGGCGTGACGGCGTCGAGCGGCATGGTGCGGCCACCGAGGCCACGCGCCTTCGCGCCGGCGACCAGCTCGTCCGCGAGGAACTCCGCGTTGCCGGTCTGCGTGCCGAACAGCACGTCGACCGTCGTCGTCGGGGCACCACCGGCGGCCCGCTTGCCCGCGGCAGCGATCCCGGCGATGAACCCCGCGAGCCAGGACTCCTGCGCCGCGGAGAACGGGGCGTCGACCGGGATCAGCTGCCCGGTGGGAGGGAGGGTGCTCATGCCGACACCACCTCGGTCGGGGCCTGCGGTGCACGGCCGGCGATGTCCTCGAGCGCCGCGTTCGCGAGCAGCTCGTCGAAGCGCGCCGCCCGGACGCGTCCGGCGTTCTTGGCGTTCTGGTGCATGATCCACCCCGTGGTGCCCGGCATGTCCGTGCTGCGGTTGTTCCGCTGCGCGAGCGCACGCTTCGAGTCGTCGAGTCGCTTGACGGCGATGAGGGTCGCGAGCTCGTCGTCCGCGAACCGGTCGAACGTGCTGCGGAGGTACTTCACGACGCGCTGCTTGACCTGGAAGTCCTCGGTCAGGACGAGGTTCTTCACGGCCTCGGTCACGCGCGGGTCGTTCGGGCCGGCGCCCGGGACCCGCTCCTGCGCCACGTCCTGCGCGACCCCGAGCACGGTGTACGAGGACAGCAGCGAGAACATGTCGTCGCCCTGGTCGCCGAGCGCGGGGGCACGCCCGTCGAGCACGGTGCGCCGGTCGCGGTAGTCGACCTTGAACGCACGGAGCTTGTCGGTCGCCACCGAGTTCGCGAGCTCGTCGAGCAGCTCGGGGCGGGTCGCGGCGGCGAGGATCTCGTCGGCGTCCTGGGTGAGCAGGAGCGCCCGCGGCATGCCGACGAACACGTGCTGGCGTGTGGTCTCCCACTCGGCGAGCAGACGCTCGGCCAGCGCCGAGCCCGTCGCCTCGAGGTGCCACTCGAGCAGCAGGCGCGCCGCTGCCTCGTGGAACGCCCCGCGCTCGGTGTCGGTGACCGGGAACACCAGGAGCGAATCGGTGCTCGCACGCTCGGTGACCTCGCCGGACGGGTCGTACTGGTACAGGAACCCGCCGGACATGCCGTTGCCGAGCCCCTTGCCGAAGGCGCCGAGGTTGAACACGGCACCGCCCGTCATGTACTCGCAGCCGAAGTCGCCGACGCCCTCGACGACCGCGGTCGCCCCGGAGTTGCGCACGGCGAACCGGTCGCCGGCCTCGCCCTCGACGAACGTGCGGCCGCCGGTCGCGCCGAACAGCGCGAAGTTGCCGACGAGGACGTTGCCGCCCTGCCCGGTGCTCCCGCCGCCGGGGGCGCGGACGATGATCCGCCCGCCGCTCTGGCTCTTGCCGACACCGTCGTTCGCGGTGCCGGTGTGCTCGAGGACGATGCCGTCGTTGTTGAACACGCCGTAGGACTGCCCGGCCGAGCCGAGCGTGCGGATCGTGACCGCGCCGTCGACGAGCCGGCGGCGGCCGCGGTCGTCCGTGGTGATCGCCGGGTGCCCGGACAGGTCGGTGTCGCGGAGCTCGTGGTTGAGCAGGCGCTCCACGTCGATGCCGAGCTGACCGCCGACGGACTTGTCGCTGTTGCCGAGCAGGACGCCGTGCACGAGCACGTGCGCCTGCTCGTGGTCGACCAGGGCCGTGCGGACCCGCTCGAGCAGCGCGTCGTCGGTGTGGAAGTCCTTCTCGAGGTACTCCGGGTCGGTCACGACCTTCTCCGGGACCTGCGCGAGCAGGTTCCGGACGTCGAGGCGTCCGACCGACGCCGGGTGGTCGAGGAGCTGCAGCAGGTCGGTGCGGCCCCGGGCCTCGCGCAGGGAGCGCAGACCGAGGCGGGCGAGGATCTGCCGCACGTCGTGCGCGATGTTCAGCAGGTACTGCGCGAGCGCGCGGGGGTCGCCCTCGAACGCCTCGGCGTTCGTGGTGAGGCCCGCCGGGCACTTCACGTTGCAGTTCTTCGCCATCACGCAGCCGAGCATCATGAGCGCGGTGGTGCCGAACTCGAAGCTGTCGCCGCCGAGGAGCGCGCTCGTGACGACGTCGCTGCCGGTCTGGTGCGCGCCGGAGCAGCGGAGCGTGACCTTCTGGCGCAGGCCGTTCGCGACGAGGGCCTGGTGGACCTCGGCGACGCCGATCTCCGCCGAGCGGCCGGCGTACTTCAAGCTCGTGACGGCCGCGGCGCCCGTGCCACCGGTGTTCCCGGCGACGTTGATGACGTCGGCACCGGCCTTGGCCACACCGACCGCGATGGTGCCGATGCCCTCGGAGGACACGAGCTTCACGATCACCCGGACGCGGGCGGCCTTGCAGTCGTGGATGAGCTGCGCGAGGTCCTCGATCGAGTACGTGTCGTGGTGCGGGGGCGGCGAGATGAGCTCGACGCCGGGCGTGCCACCACGGGCCGCGGCGATGTCCACCGTGACCTTCGGCGCGGGCAGCTGGCCGCCCTCGCCCGGCTTCGCGCCCTGGCCGATCTTGATCTCGAGCTCCTCGAGCATCGGGTCGGCGAGGTAGCCCGCCCAGATGCCGAAGCGTCCGGAGGCGAACTGCTTGATCCGCGAGCCGCGGATCGTGCCGTAGCGGGAGTGGTGCTCGCCGCCCTCGCCGCTGTTCGACATGCCCCCGACCATGTTCGTGCCGTGCGCGACCGCCTCGTGCGCGGTCGCGACGAGCGCGCCGTGGCTCATCGCGCCGGACGCCAGGGTCCGGGTGATCTCGTGCGCCGGCTGGACCTCGTCGAGCGGGACGCTCGCCGGGGCGTGCTCGAACAGGGCGAGCAGCTCGACGGCGGAGCCGGTGGCGCGGAGCGTCACCTGGGCGTCGTCGACGGAGTCGACGTCGACCTGGCCGGGGTGCAGCAGCGCGAGGCCGTCCGCGAGGGCGGCGTGGCGCAGTGCACCCGTGGTCCCCGTCGACGTGAGCTCGAGGCGGAAGCGCGCCGTGCCTCCAGGCAGGTCCTGGTCGTCCGACGGACGCGAGCCGGAGAGCCCGCGCACCGTGACGCTGGCGTTGCCGCTGGTCGAGAAGCGGCCGAGCTCGCGGGCGAAGTCCTCGGCCGTGTCGATGCCGGTCACGTCCGCGGGCAGGGCGAGCACGTCGCGGAGCGCCGCGGGACGGCGCGAGCGCTCGTCGTGCGTGGTCTGCAGGAACGTGACGTAGCCCGGCGTGATCCGGTGCGCGTCGATCTCGGCGTCGCTCAGCCGGTCGTAGCCGGTGTTGCGGTACGCCGTGTCGGTGATGCCGAAGGCGTCGTCGAGCTGCCCGAGGGTGAGCAGCCGCAGGGCCTCGGAGTCGCCGGAGCGCTCGAACGACGGACGCTCCTCGGTCATGCCACCGAAGCCGCGCACGCTCGCGACGCCGAACGAGTGCCCGGCACCGTCCGAGCGCTCCTTGAAGAGCCCGAGCATCGGCACCTGGCCCTCGGAGGCGACCGTGCGGGCGCGCTCGTGCCAGTCCGTGGCGGCCTGGGCGATGCGGGCGAAGCCGACACCGCCGACGGGGGCCTGCATGTGCGGGAAGACCCGGGCGAGCAGGTCGTCGCGGGTGTCCAGGTAGTTCGGCTCGAAGAACTCGCCGCCGATGTAGCTCTCGGCCGTGCAGAGCCCGACGCGGCCCATCGTCTTCGCGAGGGCCTTCTCCGCCGCCTTCCGGAAGCGCTTGAGCGCGAGGTCGGTCGCGGTCAGCTCACCGGCGGGTGCGGGGGCGGCGGGGTACTTCTCCTCCGCACGGAGGCGTGCGCTGAGGCTGTACACGGCCGCGGCACCGAAGCCGAGGGCCGTCGCCACGTGGTGCGACGACGGGAGCTGACCGGACTCGGCGACCACGGACACCCGCAGCCGCAGCCCGGTCTCGATGAGTCGCTGGTTGACGGCGGCCACGGCGAGGATCACCGGCAGGGCCGCGTGCGTCGAGGACACGTTGCGGTCCGTGAGGACGGCGATCCCGCCGGTCCGCTCGGCGAACGCGGTCACGGCCTCGGCGAGCTGCTCGGTCGCGGAACGGACCGCGTCGGCGTTCGCCTGCTCGTCGCCGAGCACCGGCACGTAGAGCATCTCGAAGCGCTCGAGCGGGACGATGTCCTGCTCGCGCAGGCGCACCATGTCGAGGTGCCCGAGGATCGGGGACTGCACCACCAGCTGTCGGCTGGTCGTGCCCGTGCCGTCCGGCTTCGCCCCGAGTGCCACGCGCATCGACATGCCGTCGGCCTCGCGGATCGAGTCGAGCGGCGGGTTCGTGACCTGGGCGAAGCGCTGCGAGAAGTACTTCGCCATGCCGCCCTCGGTGTCGCTGAGCGCGTTGATGGCGTTGCCGTAGCCCATCGCCGAGATCCGCTCCGAGCCGTTCTGCAGCATCGGGTCGAGCATGAACCGGAAGCTCTCCTGGTTCAGCGAGTACGCCACGTAGCGGCCCGCGAGCGACAGGTCGCCCTCGTAGCCGAGGGTGGTCGTCGTGCGCTGGTACTCCGGCGCCGGGACGTCGTCGAGGTTGACGCGCGCGGCGTCGAGCAGGGCGCCGTAGGGCTTCCGGGCCGCGAGCATCTCGAGCACCTCGCGGGTGCGCATGAGCGTGCCGGTGCGGTGGTCGACGACGAGCATGCCGCCGGCCTCGATGCGCCCGCGGTGCACGACCTCGTCCGCGGCGAACTCCACCTGGCCGGCCTCGGAGGACACCATCAGGTACTCGGCCGTCTGCACCGAGCGCAGCGGGCGGAGGCCGAGCCGGTCGAGCCGGGCACCGACGACGTCGCCGTCGCTGAAGATCACCGCTGCCGGGCCGTCGTTCTTCTCCTCGTAGAGCGAGAAGTACTCCAGCATGTCCCGGACCTCGGGTGTGAGGGTCCGGTCGTTCTCCCACGCCGGGGGCATGAGCGTCACGACGGCCTCGACGATCTCGAGGCCGTCGTCGAACACGCGGCTCTGCAGGGTCTGGTCGAGGCGGCTCGAGTCGGACTGTCCCGGCGGCCGCACGATGCTCCGGGTGCGGGCACGGGCGAGGGCTTCGTCCGACAGCCGGTTCTTGCGGTCGGTGTTGAGCTCGCCGTTGTGCGCCATCAGGCGGAACGGCTGCGCCATCGTCGGGTGCGGCTCGGTGTTCGTCGAGAAGCGCGTGTGGAAGTAGAGCGTCCGCACCGAGTGGCGCGGGTCCCGCAGGTCGGTGAAGTACCCGATGACCTCGCCGGAGTTCAGCCGGCCCTTGAGGATCTGCGTCCGGGCGCTGAGCGACAGCGGGTACAGGGCGGCGTGCTCGGCGCGGGCGGCGGCGGCCTGGCCGTACGACACCGCCTCGATCGCGAGCAGGGCGCGGTTGGCGGCGGCGTCGACCTCGTCGCGCGTCCAGGCCTCGGGGGCACGGAAGACCCACTGCACGATCGGCAGCTGGTACTGCTCGGCCTCGGGACGGGCGACGGAGTGGTCGACCGGGACGTCGCGGACGAGGAGCAGCTCGAAGCCCTGCTGCTCGATGGCGTCCGTGACGGTCTGCTGGGCTGCTGCGCGCTCGTCGTCGGCGTGGGCTCCGTTGCTGCTCGGCACGAAGCAGTTGGCGACGCCGAAGTGGCCGGCGCGGAGCTCCACACCGGTGATCGCGCTGAAGAACTCCACCGACAGGTCGATGCTCACGCCCGCGCCGTCGCCGACGCCCTCGGCGGACTTGCCGCCGCGGTGGGGGATGGCGCACAGCGCTTCGTCGCCCTTGCGGATGACGTCGTGGCTCGGCGTCCCGTCGAGTCGGGTGATGAAACCGACGCCGCAGTCGCTCGATTCGCGGGCAGGGTCGTAGAGACCGAAGGAGGAGGGGTTCACGTGTGCAGGTCCAGTGGGGCGTTGCCGGCAGCGGACGGCCAGGCTGCATCAGTGGAGCGCTCGCCGCGGGCAGACCGGTGGTGGCAGTCGGGCCCTGTGGGGTTGTGGTGCGGTGAGGCGATGCTACGGCGCGGTATACCGCCCGCGCAACACGGCGCAGCCAGGAGGCGCGGGGCGGCTCCGCGCGCGGGCGGCGGGTGGCGGGTGGCGCGGGCGGCGCACGGTGCGGCTTCGTTCGGCGGGTGCGGCGCTGCCCACTCGGTGCGGGGTTGTAGCGGGGCACGGTGCGGTCGAGGGCGCACGGGCTGGCGCGCGCCGCACGGTGCGGGTTGGTTCGGCTGGTGCGAGGTTGTTCGGCGGGTGCGGCGCTGCCCGCTCGGTGCGGGGTTGTAGCCGCGCACGGAGCGGTCGAGCGCGCACGGGCTGGCGCGCGCCGCACGGTGCGGGTTGGTCCGGCTGGTGCGGGGCGGCTCGCCGGGTGCGGCGCTGCCCGCTGGGTGCGGGGTTGTAGCGGGGCACGGTGCGGTCGAGGGCGCACGGGCTGGCGGGCGCGGCACCGTGCGACGTTGGTGGGCCGGTGCGACGCTGTGCGCCGGGCCCACGCGGGCCATCGGGATCGCGGAGGCTGCACGGTGCGGGGTTGTTCGGCCGGTGCAGCGTTGCCCGCTCGGTGCGGGGCTGTAGCGCGGCACGGAGCGGCCGAGGCTGCACGGAGTGGCGAAGGCCGCACCGTGCGCCGGTGCACACGGTGC
Organism: Curtobacterium sp. LFS084; assembly: GCF_047977705.1. Lineage (NCBI taxonomy): Bacteria > Bacillati > Actinomycetota > Actinomycetes > Micrococcales > Microbacteriaceae > Curtobacterium > Curtobacterium sp. LFS084. Next base: position 104,618 of record NZ_JBFPFM010000002.1, on the reverse strand, counting down.
GGCGAACCCCGCACGGGCCGCACGACCTCGCACGGGGTCAGGCCGCGCGACGCTCCTCGACCTCGATCGGCTCGGTCGCCGCCGTGCTCGCGTCCGCTGCCGGGGTCGTTCCCGGTCGGATGATCTCCGGACGACGCCGCGACCGGAACACCCACGCCTTGAACAGGACGAAGCGGACCAGCGTCGCGACGAGGTTCGCAGCGGTGAGCACGACGATCTCGGCACCGTGCGACGATCCCGGCGCGGCCGCGTGCAGGATCACGAGCGACCCGGAGGTGATCGCCCACGCGATGCCGAACACGACGAGCCCTTGCACGTGGTGCCGCCCTGCCCCGGCACGGCCTCGAACCCCGAACGTGAAGCGTCGGTTGAGCGCTGTGTTGCCGATCGCGGTCACCAGGAGCGCGAGGAAGTCGGCGGTCTGCGCGCCGATCGCCGGACGGAACAGGGCGTAGAGAGCGGCGAACGCGATCGTCGACAGCACCCCGATCGCACCGAAGCGCAGGACCTGCCCGACGATCCCGACGTGCGGCGGCGTGAAGGGGCGACGGCCGATGGCGTCGTACACCGCGGCGATCGGCACCCGGCCGGTCGCGAGCCCGCGGGACACGCGCCACATCCCCTTGAGGTCCTCGGTCGCGGTCGAGGCGATGTGCACCGACGAGTTGACGTCGTCCACCCAGTCGACCGGGACCTCGTGGATCCGGAGTCCGGCGTGCTCGGCCAGCACGAGCATCTCCGTGTCGAAGAACCACGCGTCGTCCTCGCACAGCGGCAGGACGTGTTCCGCGGCCTGGCGGGTGATCGCCTTGAACCCGCACTGCGCGTCGGAGAAGGACACCCCCATCGTCGTGCGGAGCAGCAGGTTGTAGGAGCGTGAGATGAACTCGCGCTTCCCGCCGCGCACCACCCGCGACGACCCCGCCAGGCGTGTGCCGATCGCGACGTCCGAGTGCCCGGACAGCAGCGGAGCGACGAGCGGTTCCAGGGCCGCGAGGTCGGTGGAGAGGTCCTCGTCGACGTACACGAGGACCGAGGCGGGGGAAGCCGCCCACACCGCCTTGAGTGCCCGTCCTCGTCCCTTCTCGGGGAGGTGCACCGCGTGCACGTCGGGGAGCATCGCGGCGAGGTCGTCGGCGATGCGTGCGGTGTCGTCGGTCGAGGCGTTGTCCGCGATCGTGATGCGCCAGGTGTTCCGGAGCGACGTCCGGCAGAAGGTGTGCAAGCGGCGGACGTGCGCGGCGAGCGTGTCCTGCTCGTTGTAGCAGGGGACGACGATGTCGATGTCGAGGGTCTGGTTCGTCTCCGTCATACCGCACATGCTCGACAGCGGGCATACGGGGACCGCTGCAGCCTGCTGTGCCGCGTCTAAGAACGCGTTCGGCAGCCGGCGGCGACGGTCGCGTCAGTCGGGCAGGAGGATCTGCACGACCGCGACGACGGCGAGCACGGCGATCGGGACCCCGGCGATCCAGGCACCGGCACGCACCTGGGTCCGGCGGATCGTGGCCGGGGCGTGCGACGACCGGGCGAACTCGGTGGCCGCGACGAGCTCGGGTGCGGCGGCCGGCGGCGCGGGTTCGGGCTGCGGCCGGTCGTCCTCGAAGGCGGGCACCTCGACCACGAGGTCGTCGGCGCGTGGACGGTCCGGCAGTCGTGCGAAGTCGTTCGGCATGCGGGCCCCCGTCCGGTCCACTCCAGTGTGCCAGCGCACGGGGACGCCGTCACCCCTGGACGGTGAGCACCCCCGACTGCAGGACGACCCGACCGTCCTTCGGCAGCCACACCTGGAGTCCGCCAACCTCGGCCACGGAGAACCGCGACCGCTCGGTGGCGAACAGCTGCGTGACCGCGCCCGACGGCGGGAAGCGTCGGTCGTTCCCGACCACGATCGCGACGTACGGACCCTGGTCGGCCCGGGTGGTGCCCCGCTCGGCGACGTACGGCACGAAGAGTCCCGGGGTCGCCGACACGAACAGGATCTTGCCGTCGGGCACGCGCTGGGCGTCGAGGTAGTCGCCGAGCAGCGCGATGCCCGTCGGGTGCTGGCGTGCGATGTCCTGACTGAGCCGGACGGACGGCACGACGAGCGAGAGGACGACCACCAGCGACAGCGCCGTCGCGACCGGGGCTGCCCGCCGCACCGGCACGCGCGGCAGCCGTGCCAGCCCGATCGCGGCCAGGACGAGCAGGAACGGCATCCAGGCCGAGTAGTAGGTGGGCAGCGCGATCTTCGCGACGACCACGTAGAAGCCCACCAGCAGCGCCAGGACGACCCCGACGTAGACGACCAGGCGGTCGGGCCGGATCCCGAGAGCCGCGACGACGCCGACCGCCAGGACGACGAGCAGGAGCGCGCCCGTGCCGGCCTCCATGAAGTGCAGGTTCGCCCACCACGGCGCGAACCGGTACACGGTGCCGCCGACGGTGATCGGGTGCCCGAGGGTGTTCTGCCCCTCCTGGAAGTCGATCATGTAGCGGATCGCGGACCGGATGCCCATCGGCACGTAGGACACCAGGAACACGATCCCGAACGCCACCGCCCACATCGCACCGCCGACGAGCAGCCGACGCCAGGCACGGAACAGCACGGGCAGCAGCAGGAACGCCGGCAGCAGCACCACGGTGGACACCTTGCTCGTCACCGACAGGGCCATCAGGGCCCCGGACACCGGCGCCAGCCACCAGCGGTCGCCGCGGATCCACACCCACGCCGTCGCGACCGCGAGCACCGCGAAGGCGGTCATCACGGGGTCGAGCAGCGCGAGCCGGTCGACGCGCGGACCGGCACCGCCGCGGGGTGTCAGCCACCAGAGCGCCGCGGCGAGCAGCGCACCCCAGTACCCGAGTTCGCGTCGGAGCCACCCGTAGAGCGCGATGCCGACGCCGAAGGTGAGCAGCGCGACGAGCACCCGCGGACCGATCGGTCCCTGCCCTGCGACGAGCTGGGCGAGACCGAAGAGGTACTTCGCCGTCGGGGGGTGCTCGCGGTTGAACGAGAAGTCGCCGTGCACGTACTGCCAGCCGGCCCGGAGGTAGATGTCCTCGTCACCGGTGATGTTCGGCCCGCCGATGTTCCAGAAGCACTGGTAGAGGGCCCAGACGAGGACCACGGCCGCCACCCCTGCCCGGATGCGGAGGTCACCGGCGAGTGCGGACAGGCGTGAGGGCACCGTCCGAACCTAGTTGCTCCGGGCGGCCGGAGCGAACCCGCCCGGCCCGCCGCCCCGCCCGGTCAGTCCAGGTCAGCCGCCCCGTCCGCCGGTCCGCCCGGTCAGTCCAGGTCAGCCGCCCCGTCCGCCGGCCCGCCCGGCAGGTCGACCGTGAACGCCGTCCGCCCCGGCTCCGACACCACCCGGACGAGCCCGTCGTGCGCGGTCACCACGGCCCGGACGATGGCGAGCCCGAGGCCGCTCGTCCCGTGCTCGCGGGACCGGGACGCCTCGCCGCGGGTGAACCGCTCGAACAGCGCCGGGAGGGCCTCGGCGGGGATGACCGGCCCGTCGTTCGCGACCACGAGCCGCGCGACCTCGCCCGACCGCTGCAGCGAGACCACCACCGTGGTGCCGGCCGGCGTGTGCGTCCACGCGTTCGCCAGCAGGTTCGTCACGACCCGTCGCAGCTGCGTCGCGTCCCCCGAGACCACGAGCGGGTGGTCGTCCGGCACCTGCAGCGTCCAGCGGTGGTTCGGTGCGGTCGCACGCGCGTCCATGGTCGCCTCGACGACGAGCGAGGTCAGGTCGACGGGTCCCCGCACCGGCGCCGGTCCCGAGGCCAGCGCCACGGCGTCGAGGCGCGCGAGCAGGAGGAGCTCCTCGACGAGGTCGCCCATCCGCACGGCCTCCCGCCCGATGCGCTCGACGTTCCGGTGGATCGTGGGGACGTCCGAGGTCGTCGCGGTCAGCTCCGCGTACGCCCGCACGGTCGCGATCGGGGTGCGCAGCTCGTGCGACGCGTCGGCGACGAACGTGCGCATGCCCGCCTCGGCGTCCCGCCGGACCGTCAGCGCGCGGGCGACGTGCCCGAGGAGCCGGTTGAGCGCGGTGCCGACCTGCGCGACCTCGCGGTTCGCCGCGAGGTCCCTGGCGGCCACCCGCACCGGGATGTCGGTGCCGCCGCGCTCCAGGTCGAGCCCCGTGACGTCGGAGGCCACCGCCGCGACCCGCTCGAGCGGTCGGAGCGACCGTCGGACGAGCAGCGTGAGCGCCCACGCCGCGACGAGCAGGCCGAGCACCGTCACCACCCCGATGACGAGCAGCAGGCGGCCGATCGCGGCGTCGAGGTCGCCGAGGGGCAGCGCCGTGACGAACACGTCGCCGTCGTCGCCGATCGCCTGGGCACGGTACGACCCGAGCGCCCCGAGGTGGACCGTCACCGGGTCGCCGTCGCTGGCGATCCCGGCGAGCGTCGCCTCCTGCGCCGACGTCAGCCCGTGCTGTCGGCCGCTGCTGTCCGTGTACCCGCCGAGGACCGTCGCGCCGTCGCGACGGATCGCGACGACCGTCCCGGCGGACTGCCCGGGTGCGCCGATGAACGCGTTCTCCGGGTCCGAGCCGGAGCTGCTCGTGGGTGGCGGGGGACGGTCGCCGTCCTGTCCGCCGACGGTCCGGTTCGCCGCCGTCGCGAGTTCCGCGTCGAGTCGATCGACGAGGTACCCGCGGAACGCGACGACCGTCACCGCCCCGACGACGACGTTGGTCGCGACGAGCAGGAGGGCGACGGCCGCCACGATCCGCCACCGCAGCGACGGCACGTGTCGGGACCGTTCGGTCACGGTCGTGGTCCGGGAGGCGCGGCTCGGCCGCCGCCGTCGGCTCACGTCGTCGGCCGGAGCACGTACCCGGCCCCGCGCACGGTCTGCAGCATCGGCTCGCGTCCGGCGTCGAGCTTCTTGCGGAGGTACGACACGTACATGTCCACGAGGTTGGACGACGTGCCGAAGTCCATGCCCCACACGTTGGCGAGCAGCTGCTCCCGCGAGAGCACGCGGTTGGCGTTCCGTGCGAGGTGTCGCAGCAGCTCGTACTCGGTCGGGGTGAGGTCGATCGGTTCGCCGGCCCGCGTGACCGTCCTGGTGTCCTCGTCGAGGTGGAGGTCGCCGACGCTCGTCCCGGCGGAGCCGGCGACCGCCGTCACCCGGGGTGAGGTTCGGGCGAGGATGCGTGCCCGGACGAGGAGCTCCTCGATGCCGAACGGCTTCGTGAGGTAGTCGTCGCCACCGCCGGTGAGTCCGGCGAGCCGGTCCTCGGGGGCGTCCCGCGCGGTGAGGAACAGCACGCGCACGTCGTCCCGGGCGTCCCGGAGCCGTTCGAGGACCTCGAAGCCGTCGATGTCCGGCAGCATCACGTCGAGCACGATCACGTCCGGCTGCGACTCGCGTGCCGCGAACAGGACGTCGCGCCCGCGGTGCACCGTCCGCACGGACCAGCCGTCGCCCGCGAACGCGCGGGCGCCGGCGTCCGCGAGGGCGTGCTCGTCGTCGACGACGAGGACGCGGACGGGGGACCCGTCGGTGCGCTGCAGCGGTTGGCCGGTCACGCCCGCGAGCCTATCCACCGCGCCCTCGTCGTCGGTCACTTCGTGCTGCTCAGGTCGTACACGGTCTGCCCGCCCACGGTCGTGGACGAGAAGTTCGCCGCGACCCACTCCTGGATGGCCGACGCGGTGGACGATCCGCCGCCCATGCCGCCGCCCGAACCGGAGGAGACGTAGTACCCGATGTCACCGGCGGCGACCCAGGCCTTGAACTCGGCGAGCGTGGGCGCCGGGTCGCTCGACCAACCGCCGATCGCCATCACCGCGGTGTCGGTGTCGAGTTCGAGCTGCGCGGCCGACTGCGAGCCGTTGACCGCGGCCGCCCACTTCGCGTCGGACGCCTCGAGGAGCTTCTGCAGCGCCGACGAGGTCGTCGACCCGCCACCGCCCATGCCGCTCGGGGCACCGTCGGTCGACCCCTCGGCGGTGCCGTCGGTCGTCCCGGTCGAGCCCTCGGTGGTCCCGGAGGCGCCACCGGGCGCCGTCCCGTCGGCGCCCTCCGGCGCCTCACCGGTCATGCCCTCCGGCGGGGTCCCGCCGGGACCCTGCTGCGAGCCGTCGTCGGACGTGGAGCCGCTGCTCTCGGAACCGGAGGTCGACCCGCCGGGTCCACCCGCGCCTCCCGGCATGCCACCGGTGCCACCGCCGCCCATCCCACCGGAGCTGCTGCCGGCCGGGCCGACGCTCGGGATCGAGCCGGAGTGCGCGACGGTCGTCGTGGCGAGGGCGTAGGCGGTGGTGCCGCTGAGCCCGAACAGGGTGCCGGCGAGGACGCCGACCATGACGAGCTTGCGGAGCGACGGGACGCTGCCGATGACCACGAGCGCTGCCGACAGCAGACCGCCGGCCAGCATCACCCAGCGGAGCCAGGGCAGCCACGTCGGGTTCTCGTTCAGCAGGCACCATCCCCAGAAGGCCGTGATGCCGATCATCGCGGCGAGGCCGAGCCGGCCGACGAACCGTTCGCGAGCGTGCCAGAGCAGGGCGCCGCCGGTGCCGACCAGTCCGGCGATCGCCGGGGCCAGTGCGACCGTGTAGTACGGGTGGATCGTGCCGGACATGTAGGAGAACACGAGTCCGGTGACGAGGAGCCAGCCGCCCCACAGGACCAGTCCGGCGCGGGCCGGGTCGGCGAGGTGACGGCGTCCGACGACGACCAGGCCGACGATCAGTGCGATGAGTGCCGCGGGCAGGAGCCACGAGATCTCGAGGCCCATCTCGGAGGAGAACAGCCGGTTCAGGCCCGTCGAGCCGCCGAAGGAGCTCCCGGCGGTGCCACCCGTCATGCCGCCGCCTCCGCCGCCGTTGCCCGAGCCGCCGAAGATCCGGCCGAGGCCGTTATAGCCGAACACCAGGTCGAGGACGGTGTTGTTCGTCGAGCCGCCGATGTACGGGCGGGACTCGGCCGGCCAGAGCCAGACGGCGACGACCCACCAGCCGGCGGACACCACGAGGGAGCCCGCGGCGATCAGCAGGCCGACGACGCGCCGGCCCCAGGAGGTGCGGGCGGCGAACAGGTAGACGAGGCCGAACGCCGGCAGGACGAGCAGCCCCTGCAGCATCTTCGTGAGGAACGCGAACCCGAGGGCGACGCCGGCGAGCGCGATCCACTTCCAGCTGCCCTTCGGGAGTGCCCGCACGGTGCAGTAGGCGCCGGCGGTCATCAGGAACACGAGCAGGGCGTCCGGGTTGTCGAACCGGAACATCAGGGCGGCGGCCGGCGTGGCCGCGACGACGAAGCCGGCGAGCAGGGCGCCGAGGTTCGCGGTGGTGGTGCCGACGCGTGCGAGGGTGCGGCGGACCGTGCCCCACACCAGGGCGACGGAGCCGACCGCCATGAGCGCCTGGGGGAGCAGCAGGCTGAAGCTCGAGAAGCCGAGCAGTCGCGCGGACAGCACCATCACCCAGAGCGACGCCGGGGGCTTGTCCACGGTGATGAAGTTCGACGAGTCGAGGGAGCCGAAGAAGAACGCCTCCCACGACTTCGTGCCGGCCTGCACGGCGGCGGCGTAGAAGCTGTTCGCGTACCCGGAGACGCTGAGGTCCCAGAGGTACACGACCGCGGTCAGGGCCAGGAGCGCCCAGAACGCCGGCCGGAGCCAGCGGGCGTCCTCGCGTTCGCCGAGGAAGAGTCGGGCGAGGGGCTTGCGGCGCCGATCCCGCGCGTCGGTGCGCGCGGTCTCGCGTCGATCGGTCACGGGTATCGGGTACGTGGTCATGGCAGTGAGGATTCCGGGCGTTCCCCGAACGACGCACTGCGCTGGCTATGTGGGCGCTAAGGACGCATGGTGCGGGCTCGTCCGGCTCCGGTCGGCGCCCGGCCCGCACGGTGCTGGGCTGTTCGGCTCCGGGCCGCGCCCGGCCCGCACGGTGCGGGGTTGTTCGGCGGGTGCGGCGCTGCCCGCTCGGTGCGGGGTTGTGGCGGGGCACGGGGCGAGCAACCTCGCACGGGATGGCCGAACCGGCACGGTGCGGGGGTGTTTGGCGGGTGCGGCGCTGCTTGCTCGGTGCGGGGTTGTAGCGGGGCACGGGGCGGGCAACCTCGCACGGGGTGAGCGAATCGGCACGGTGCGGCGCCGGGAAGTGTCCGGCGGCGGGGTCGCCTTGCCGGGCGGCACGGTGCGGGGTTGTTCGGCGGGTGCGGTGCTGCCCGCTCGGTGCGGGGTTGTAGCGGAGCACGGGGCGGGCAACCTCGCACGGGGTGAGCGAACCGGCCCGGTGCGGGGCCGGGAAGTGTTCGGCCGCGGGACCCTCATGCCGGCCGGCACGGTGCGGGGTTGTTCGGCGGGTGCGGCGCTGCCCGCTCGGTGCGGGGTCATAGCGGGGCACGGGGCGGGCAACCTCGCACGGGGTGAGCGAACCGGCACGGGGCGAGCGAACTGGCACGGCGCGAGCGAAGCCGCACGGGATGGCCGAACCGGCACGGTGCGCGCGAAGCCGCCGCCCGCGGTCAGGCGTACCGCTCGGCGGCGCGCAGGGCCGCACCCGTGTACGAGCCCCCGAACAGGAACACGTGCAGCAGCAGCGGCGCGAGCTGGTGCAGCGCGACGCGCTCCTGCCACCCGGCGGCGAGCGGCGACTCGGCGTCGTACGCGGCGAGGACGGCCTCGAGCCGGGGGAGTCCGAACAGCCCGAGGAGCGCGAGGTCCGTCTCGGCGTGGCCGCCGTGCGCGATCGGGTCGATGAGCACCGCGCCCGTCGGTGTCGTCCCGTCGACCGGGTCCGCGTCGGTCGGCCAGAGCACGTTGCCCGCCCAGAGGTCTCCGTGCAGCCGCGCCGCACGGTCCCCGACGAGCGCCGGCTGCGGGGACCCGAGGGTGCCGTCCTGCACCCGGTCGGCGACCCGGTCGAACACCGCGGCCTGGGCGTGGTCGAACCCGCCGGCATCGACGATGCGGCGGACGAAGTCGCGGATCCGGTACTCGGCGAAGAACTCGCCCCAGGTGGCCGGTGCGTGTGCGGCGTCGACGAACGGCGTGCGGGAGCGTCCCATGCGGAGCGGCGTGCCCGTCGGCCAGCCGGGCGGCGGCGCACCCCAGTGCTCGGCGCCGGCCGCGTGCGTGTGCGCGAGGGACCGACCGAAGCGCTCGGCCTGCCGGGTGGACGGGGAGCCGTCCGGGATCAGCTCGAGGTCGAGGACCGTCGGGCGCGGTCGACCGAGCACGCGGGCGATCCGGGTGCCGCCGTCCGGTTCGGCCTCGGCGAGCCAGCCCAGGCCGGCTGCCTCGGCGGCGGCCTCGTCGGGGGAGGCGAAGGTCTTCACGTGCGTCGCGGCCATCGCCCCATCCTGCCGAAGCCGCCTCGACTCCGCCTCAGACCGCGTCGATGAGCGCCTTCGCCAGCGGGTGCCACGCCCTGGACGTCGGTCCGCTCAGCACCAGCGTCCGCGCCAGCCGCCGGGCCATCGGCACCATGACGAGGTCCGGCGGCAGCATCACCCGGCCGAGCGTCGGCACGATGGACACCCCCTCGCCCCGCTCGATCATCCCGAACATCGTGCTCATCTCGCGGACGCGGTGGGCGTACCGGAACGGCTGCCCGTCGAGCTCGTGCAGCCGCTGGATCTGGTGCTCGCACCCGCCGCCACCCGCGACCAGACCGTCCTCGTGCAGGTCGTCGAGGGTCAGTGCGGGGAGGTCGGCCAGCGGATGGTCCCGCCGGACCACGGCGGCCATCTCGTCCTCGGCGACGACCACGCCTCCTGGTGGCAGCGGGGACGGGTCGACGAGGACGGCGGCGTCGACCGTCCCAGCCTCGAGCCACTCGGGCATCTCGTCGTCGTCGCCCTCGTAGACCTGCACGTCGACGTCCGGCAGCGTCACCGCCCACAGCTCGCGGAGCCGCGGCAGCAGGCCCTGGCACACCGTGGGGACGGCGGCGAGGCGCACGGTGCCGCGCGCCGTGGCGGGCCGGACCACCGCCTCCAGGGCCTCGACGGCGGCGAGCACGCTGCGGGCGTGTGCCAGCAGCCGGTCGCCGAGCGGAGTCGTGACCGCGGCCGCACCGCGCCGGACCACCGGACCACCGACCTCGCGCTCCAGCCCTGCGACGGCGTGCGAGACGGCCGACTGCCCGACGCCGAGGGCGGCGGCCGCGCCCGTGAACGATCCGGCGTCGACGGTGGCGACGAACGCGCGCAGCTGGGGGAACGAGACGGTCATGCGTCTTCCTCATCCGGTCATGAGCGCCATGCGTTTGCCGCATGCGCCGTGGATGTCGACACTAGGCCACATGAACGCGGTCCTCTACCTGCTCGTGGCACTGACCTGGGGGTCGAGCTTCCTCTTCGCGAAGATCGGGCTCGACGGCCTCGCGCCGCAGCAGGTCGCGACGGTGCGCACCGTCCTCGGCGCGCTCACGCTCGTCGCGGTCCTCGTCGCCACCCGCCGCCGGTGGCCGCGCGAGCCACGGGTCTGGGGGCACCTGCTCGTCGTCTCCGTGTTCCTCAACGCCGTCCCGTCGTCGCTCATGGCGTGGGCGGAGCAGACCGTGCCGTCCGGACTCGCGAGCATCTACAACGCGACGACGCCCATCATGACGCTGGCGGCGCTCGCCGTGCTCGTGCCGTCCGAGCGGCTCCGCGGCCGTCAGGTCGTCGGCATCGTGCTGGGGATCGTCGGCGTCCTCGTGCTGGTCGGGCCGTGGAACGTCATCGGCGACCCGGAGGTCCTCGCGAGTGTGCCGGGGCAGGTCGCGCTGCTCGGGATGACCGCCTGCTACGGCATCGGCCTGGCCTACCTGCGACGCGTGGCGGTCGGCAGCGCGTACGACCCGGTCACGCTCGCGACGGTGCAGCTCACGCTCGCCTCCGGGCTGCTCCTGCTGGTCGCGCCCGTCATGGCCACCGGTCCGGTACGGCTGGACTGGAGGATCGTGGGCGCGATGGTCGCGCTCGGTTGCGTCGGCACGGGGCTGGCCTACGCATGGAACACCCGGCTGGTGCAGGCGTGGGGAGCGGGTCGCGCCTCGACGGTCACCTACCTGACGCCGGTCGTCGGGGTGCTGCTCGGCGTGCTCGTCCTCGGGGAGCACGTGCGGTGGAACGAACCGGTCGGCGGCCTCGTGGTGCTGTTCGGCATCGCGCTGGCCTCGGGCGTGGTCGGTCGACGTCGGCGAGCCGCGCGGACCCCGGACCGCGCCGCCGCCTGAACGGGGGCAGGGTCCACGGCGGACGGCCGCCGTAGGATCGGGCCACGCACACGCCGACGAGACGGAGCACGGTCATGACCGCCACCCACCACACCAGCGCGACCGCCTCGGTGGCAGCGATCCTCTCCGAGTCCGCCTCGCGGTACCCGGACGACGTCGCCGTGATCGTCGGCGACCGGCACACCACGTACGCCGAGCTCTGGAGCCAGACGCTCGCCTACGCCGGGGCTCTCCGGGCCCGCGGCGTCGGCGCCGGCGACCGGGTCGCGATGCTCGTCCCGAACGTCGAGGACTTCCCCCGCGTCTACTACGCGACCCTCGCGCTCGGTGCCGTGGCCGTCCCCGTGCACGCGCTCCTGAAGCGCCGCGAGATCGAGTACGTCCTGCGCGACAGCGGCGCGAGCCTGCTGGTCTGCGCCGCGCCGCTCATCGGCGAGGGGGCTGCCGGGGCCGAGCTCGCCGGCGTCGAGGTGCTGACCGTGCTCGCGCCGCCGCCCTCCGACGAGCAGCCCGGCACCGGCCACGACCGGCTCGAAGCGCTCGCCCAGCAGGCGGAACCCCTCGACACCTACGTCCCGAGGCACCCGTTCGACACCGCGACGATCCTGTACACGAGCGGCACCACCGGCAAGCCCAAGGGCGCCGAGGGGTCGCACTTCTCGCTGCTCGAGCAGGTCAACACGAACCTGATGACGACGTTCGACATGCACCGCGGCGACGTCCTCCTCGGGGCACTCCCGCTCTTCCACACCTTCGGGCAGACCTGCACGATGAACACCGGCTTCCGCGTCGGCGCGACGATCGTGATGCTGCCGAAGTTCGACGGGGACACCGCGCTCGCCGCAATGGTCGAGCACGGGTGCGGCGTCTTCATGGGCGTCCCGACGATGTACATGGCGCTCCTCGACGCCGCCACCCGCTCCGACGACCGCCCGGCGCTGCGGTACGCGATCTCCGGCGGTGCCTCGCTGCCCCTCGCGGTCCTCGAGCGCTTCCAGGACGTCTACGACGCGCCGATCCACGAGGGCTACGGCCTCACCGAGACCTCGCCGGTGGCGACGTTCAACCACGTCGGGACGCCGCCGCGCCCCGGCACGATCGGCACCCCGGTGTGGGGCGTCGACGTCGAGATCGCCGACCCGGAGCAGCACGACGCGATCGTCATGCTGCCGCACGGCGAGATCGGCGAGCTCGTGATCCGCGGGCACAACCTCATGAACGGGTACCTCGATCGTCCCGAGGACACCGCCGAGGCGATCGTCGACGGGTGGTTCCGCACGGGCGACCTCGGCACGAAGGACGACGACGGGTACCTCACGATCGTCGACCGGACGAAGGACATGATCATCCGGAACGGCTACAACGTGTACCCGCGGCAGGTGGAGGAGGTCCTCGCCACCCACCCCGACGTCACGATGGCCGCGGTGTTCGGCGTGCCGCACGAGCTGCACGGGCAGGAGGTCGAGGCCGCCGTGGTGCTCCGCGCCGGTGCGACCGCGACACCCGAGGAGCTGATCGACTTCGTCGCGGCCGAGATCGCCGCGTACAAGTACCCCCGGGCCGTGCACGTGCTCGACGCGCTGCCCCTCGGCCCGAGCGGGAAGATCCTCAAGCGCGAGCTCGTCGAGCGGTTCGGCACCGAGGTCCGGACGGGGTCCTGACGGCGGCCGTGCGTACCCTGGCCACGTGAGCGACACCGGCAGGGCCTCGACCGCACGCCTGCTGTTCGCCTCGTCGCACCCGGGGCCGACCGTCACCGTGACCGTCCTCGCGACGGTGATCGCCGTCGCGGTCGGCCACGCCTGGTGGACCGTGCTCCTCGTCGCGCTGACGGTCGTCGCCGGGCAGCTCTCGATCGGGCTCGCCAACGACTGGATCGACGCCGACCGCGACCGGGCGGTGGGCCGGTCGGACAAGCCCGTGGCCCAGGGCCTGATCGCCGTCGGCACGGTCCGGCGGGCGGCGTTCGGCACCGCCCTGGCGTCGGTCGTGCTGTCGCTCGTGCTCGGGCCGGTCGCCGCGGTGGCGCACCTCGTGCTCGTGGCCGCGGGGTGGGCGTACGACGCCGGGCTGAAGCGCACGGTGTGGTCCGTCGTGCCGTTCGTCGTCGCGTTCGGGCTACTGCCGGTCGTCGCCGTCGCCGCCGGCCCGCACGGATCGTGGCCGGCGTGGTGGGCGATCGCGACCGGCGCGGTGTTCGGGGTCGCGATCCACTGCACGAACGTGCTGCCCGACCTCGTCGACGACGCGGCGACGGGGGTCCGCGGGTTCCCGCACAGCCTCGGGCTGCGGGGCGCCGGCGTGGTGGCGTTCGGGTCGCTCGTCGTCGCGGCGCTGCTCGTCGTCGGCGGTCAGGTGCTCGGCGACGACCCGGTCCGGGGACTCGGGGTGGTGCTCGCGGTCCTCGGGACGGTCGTGGTGGTCGTGCTGGCGGCTGTGGGGGTCCGGCTCGTGCTGGCGGGACGGGCGTCGAGGATCCTGTTCCGGCTCGTCATCACGTCGTCCCTCGTGCTCGTCGTCGAGCTCGGACTCGCCGGCGCCCGCCTCGTCGCCTGACCGACGACCGACCCGTCACGCCCGCGCGACCCGACCCGCGCGACCCGACCCGCGCGACCCGACCCGCGCGACCCGACCCGCGCGACCCGACCCGCGCGACCCCCCGCGCGACCCGTCACGCCCACCGCATCGCGTAGACCCCGGCCAGCCCGTCGGCGGACGGCAGGGACAGGACCGTCCGGAGCAACGCCTCCCGTCCGACCGCCCCCACCCTGCCGAGCGGACGGCCGAACGGACGTCCGAGCGCCATGTTCACCTCCGCCTGCCGCGCCGCCCGTCGCGCCACGGCCTGCCGGCGCTGCGCGTACTCCGGCCACGGTCCCGCGCTGCCGGTGCGGACCCCCTCGGCGAGGAGCGGCGCGAGCGCGGCCGCGTCGAGCCAACCGAGGTTCATGCCCTGCCCGCCGATCGGACTGATCTCGTGCGCGGCGTCCCCGACGAGGACGACGCGTCCGACGCCGACGCGTTCCGCCTGGCGGCGGCGGACGCCGAACCCGCTGAGCATGCTGCAGGAGTCCGGGTCCGGCCGGACACCGGTGCGGCCCGTCACGATCGCGGCCAGGGCCGTCGCGTCGGGTGCGGGGTCGTCCGACGCCGTCAGGAGCGCGACGTACCGCCGTCGGTCCCCGGGGAGCGGGAACGACTCGACCACACCGGCGGGTCCGACGTCGACGAGGGCCGCCGTCCGCGCCGCTGACCCCTCGACGTCGGCGAAGTCGCCCATCGCGTAGCGGTCCGGGTAGTCCCGTCCGGTCGTCCCGATGCCGAGCAGGTCCCGCACGGTGCTCCGGGCGCCGTCCGCACCGACGACGAACCGGGCCCGGACGGCCACGCTCCCGCGGGCGTCGGTCCCGACGGCGTCGACGTGGTCCGCGTGCCGTTCGAGCGTGGCGAGCGCGGTGCCGGTCCGGAGCGCGTCCGGTACGGCGGCGGCGAGGGCCTCCCGCAGCAGGGCCTCGGTGCGGTGCTGGTCGAGCGTCGCGACGTACGGGTGCGTGGTCGACGCCCGGTCGAAGGTCAGGGTGCCGAGCGTCCGGCCGCGGCTCCGGGCGACGCCCTGTCGGACGCGCACCGCCTCCCGCAGCACCGGTGCGTCCAGCCCGATCGCGGCGAAGGCGTCGAGCGAGGGCGGGTGGATGCCGATCGCGCGGGAGCCCGTCGGTGCCCCGCTGCGGCGTTCCCACACGGCGACCTCGACCCCGCGCGCCGCGAGGAGGGCCGCCACGAAGAGGCCGACGGGCCCACCGCCGACGACGAGGACGTCGACGCGCTCCGTGGTCACGGCGTCGAGCCTACGGACGGTGGGCGGGGCGCTCGCCCAGGCGGGCCGGACACGCGCCCGGTCGGTCGACGCCCCGAGGTCATCCGCTCGACCGAAGCGGGCGGAGCGCTCGCTCCGCGATGCTGGTGTCGTGCCCTTCACCGTCAGTCACGCGGTCGTCGCCCTGGCGGCGCGACGCACCCCGTTGCCCGTCGCGGCCGTCGCCGTCGGCGCGATGGCACCCGATGCCGTCCTGTTCGCGCCGTTCCTGCCGCCGTACGTGGTGGCGCACTCGTGGGTGGGCGTGGTGACGATCGACCTGCTCGTGGCGCTCGTCGTCCTCGCGGCCTGGTGGGGCCTGGTGCGACCGGCGTGGGCGGACGCGGTGCCGGGCGTGCGCGAGCGCGTCCCGCAGGCCTGGTCGCACCGACCACCGCGGCCGGAGCGACCGGTCCACCGGCTGCTCACGGTCGTCGTCGCCTGCGTCGTCGGGAGCGTGACGCACGTGGTCTGGGACGCGTTCTCGCACCAGGCGGGCTGGGCGGTGCAGGCGATCCCCTTCCTCCGCGAGGGGCCCGTGGGCTACCCGGTCTGGGCGGGCGTGCAGGACGCATCGAGCGTGCTCGGACTGGCCGGGCTCGTGGTCGCCGCCGTGGTCTGGTGGCGACGGAGTACGCCGCGGGTGCTGCCGCCGCTCGGCGGGTCGGAGCGGACGGTCGTGGTGGTCGCCGGCGTCGTCGTGGCTGTGGCGGCGCTCGGGCTCGCCGGTCGGGCGTTCCTCGGCGGCGGCGGTGTCGCGGGGGTCGTCACGGAGCTGGCGTTCCGGCTGCCGGTGGTCGTCGCGCTGGTGCTCGTGCTCGGGGCGGTCGGCCTGCTGGTCGTGCGTCGCCGTCGCGTCGGCTGACGCCGGGGCGGGAGGCGCGGTGCGGGCCGGCCCGCGGGTGTCGCGTCCGGCAGACCGTGGGTCGGGAGGCGCGGTGCGGGGCCGACCCGCGCCTCCAGGCCGTCAGACGGTCGCGTCCGCCGTCTCGCGCGCGGACCGGTCGGCCGCGACGAGGCGACGCGCCTCGCGGAGTCGCTTCCGCAGCCGTTCGACCGGTACCTCGACCGCGTAGGCCGCGCCCACCGCCACGAGCAGCGCCACCGCGACGAGCCACACCGTGCCCCACGGGCCGATCGCGAACGTACCGAGCAGCGCGATGACGAGCGGGTGCCACAGGTACGCCGAGTACGACACCCGGCGACCGAACCACGAGACCGGCGTCCACGCGAGCGCCGCCGACAGGGGCGAGCGAACGGACACCAGGCCGCCGATGAGCAGCGCCGAGATGAGCCCGGTCACCGGCAGGACGACACCGAACGACCACGCGTGCTGGGTCCAGTCGTCGTCGATCCAGAACTGCACCGCCGCGAGGAGCCCGATGCCGAGCCAGGTGCCGACGTGCCCGGCGAGCCCGGCCGCCCAGGTCCGGACGCGCTCGTCGTCGAGGAGCAGCGCGAGCAGGCAGCCCGTCGCCAGCGGCACGACGCCGAGCACGGGCGAGAAGTAGACGTCCGGGGTCGCACCGCTGTTCGGCGTGCGGTAGCTCAGCCACGATGCCGCGGCGGCCCCGACGATCACGACGCCGAGCCCCGTCATGAGCCAGCGGCGACGCGCCCGCAGTGCGAAGAGGAGCACGAGGACGGGCGGCCAGACGAGGTAGAACTGCTCCTCCATCGACAGGCTCCACGTGTGCGCGAAGACGCCCTGCGTGGTGTCCCAGTACGAGCGGAAGAGGTTGCCGGTGTAGCTCAGTGCGATGAAGGCGGCCTCGCCGGGGGAGAACGAGGCGCCCTTGTAGTCGCCGACCCAGTTCCAGAGGAGCAGTCCGACGACCACGAGGGCCAGGAGCGCGGGGTACAGGCGCAGGAGGCGCTTCGTCCAGAACGAGCCGAGCCGGATGCGTCCCGTGCGGCGGTGCTCGCCGAGCAGCAGCGTCGAGATGAGGAACCCGGACAGCACGAAGAACACCGTCACGCCGATGAAGCCGCCCTCGAACTGTGGCACGTGCAGGTGGTACAGGATCACGATGAGGATCGCGACCGTCCGGAGTCCGTCGAGCGCCGGGGCCCGGTTGGTCAGCGGCGGCGGGGGTGTCGGTCGTGCGTGCCTGCCGTCGGTGTCGGCCGGTGCGGATGTCGTGCGGGTCCGCTCCGGCGAGGTCGTGGTGATGGCCACGGACGCCTCCTGCGCGATCTGGTCGATGGGGTCACGGACCGTGGGGTCGTGACCGGATCGTTACATCATGCTCGCGCGACGTAAGAGCCGTCTCAACGAACGGGGTGCACCAGCTCCGTCAGGGCGTCGAGGCGCTCGTCGACGATCGCGGCGAACGACCGCTCCTCGCCCGGCGCGATCCACTGGGCGAAGGCCAGGTGGAACACGGTCACCGCGGTCTCGGCGGCCATCGTGGCGGCCGGTTCCGGGACGCCGCGGTCGCGCAGCACCTCACCCAGCCGGACCTTCAGGGTGGCGAGCTTGCCGAGCTCCCGTTCGCCGAGTGCCGGGTTGCCGTCGATGATGCCCTGTCGCGCGCGCGACCACGGGCGGCGGTCGTCGGGGAAGAACGCGCCGCTGGTCGCGAGCGCGAGCCGGACGAGGTCGAACGGTGCCGCGTCCGCCGGTGCGGTCTCGATCGGGGTCGTGAACATGCCGAGGAAGTCGTCCTGCCCGGCGAACAGCACCTCGCGCTTGTCGGTGAAGTGCCGGAAGAAGGTGCGTTCGGTGACCTCGGCCGCGGCGGCGATCTCGGCGACCGTGGTGTCGTCGTAGCCCCGCTCGGCGAAGAGCTGCAGTGCGGTCGCCTGCAGTCGTTCGCGGGTTCCGGGTTGCCATCGGGCCATGTCCGCAGTCTACTGATGACAGTGGCTGACATCGAGTGCTACGGTGATGTCAGTTCATGACATCAGCGCCGTGGACACCTGTGAAGGGAAAGCACATGCACGTGTTCGTCACCGGGGCCTCCGGATGGATCGGCTCCCACACCGTCGACGAGCTCCTCGCCGCCGGGCACACCGTCACCGGCCTCGCACGCTCCGACTCGTCGGCCGCCGCGCTCGAGGCCAAGGGCGTCGCCGTCGTCCGTGGCGACCTCGACGACCTCGACGCCATCCGGCGCGGCGCGTCCGAGGCCGAGGGCGTCCTGCACCTCGCCAACAAGCACGACTGGGCGAACGCCGCGGCCACGAACGCCAGCGAGCGGGCCGCGGTCGAGACCATCGGACAGGCACTCGTCGGCACCGACCGTCCGTTCGTCGTCGCGTCCGGGGTCGCCGGGCTCGCGCAGGGCCGCCCCTCGACCGAGGCGGACCCGAGCCCCTTCGTCGGCGCCGACAGCATGCGCGGCGGCAGCGAGAACCGCGGGTTCGACTTCGTCGAGCAGGGCGTGCGGACGATCGCTGCCCGGTTCAGCCCGACCACGCACGGCACCGGCGACCACGGGTTCATCGCCGCGATCGTCGCCGCCGCCCAGGAGCGGGGCGAGTCCGGCTACGTCGGCGACGGCACCAACAGCTGGGCGGCCGTGCACGTCACGGACGCCGCGCGGCTCGTCCGGCTCGGGCTCGAGCAGGCTCCGGCCGGCACGCGCCTGCACGCCGTCGCCGAGACCGCGATCCCGACCCGGGCGATCGCCGAGGCCATCGGCGAGAGCCTCGGGCTGCCGGTGACCTCGATCGACCCGCAGGACGCGCTGTCGCACTTCGGGTTCATCGGGCGGTTCTTCGGCATGGAGATGTCGGCGACGTCCGAGGCGACGCGCGGGCTCCTCGGCTGGGAGCCCGTCGGGCCGGGGCTGCTCGAGGACATCGCCGCGGGCGCCTACGCCGGGGTCGCCGCGCGCCGCTGACCCAGAACGACAAGACCGACGTCGTACGACGTCGGTCTTGTCGTTCTGTGCACGCGCGTCATGTCACCCGCCGCGAGGAGCGACGAAGTCGCTGTCGTACGACGTCGACGATGTCGTACCGAGACGGGCTCCCTCACACGAGCGGCCGGGCCCCGGGCCCCGCGCGCGCCCGCCTACTCCGCCTTCTGCATCTGCCACGGCTCGGGTTCGCGGTCGCCGTTCGGCCGCACGGGCCGCACGTCGCCGACGATCGGGATCGCCCGCTTCCGCATGAACCACAGGTACCGCACGAAGAAGTGCGACAGCGTCGACAGCCGGTTGCCGTTGCCGAGCAGCGACGCGATGTGCACGGCGACCCATGCGAGCCAGGCGACCGGGCCGACCATCGTGATGCCCCCGCGGAGCTGCGCCACGGCGGCGTTCGTCCCGATCGTCGCCATGGTGCCCTTGTCGAAGTACTTGAAGTGCTCGGTCGGCTTGCCCTCGAGCAGCCGGACGATCTGCCGCGCCGAGTGCCGGCCGCCCTGCAGTGCCGGCTGGGCGAGCTGCGCGAGGGCGTCGTCCTGTGCGGCGATGTCGCCGGCGGAGAAGATCCGCTCGACGCCCTTGACGCTGAGGTCGTCGTTCACCTGGATGCGCCCGCCGTGGGTCTGCGGCATGCCCCAGCCGGAGACCTCCTTGTGGGCCGCGACGCCGGTCGCCCAGATGACCTGCGACGCCGGGATGAACTCACCCTCGGCCGTCATCACCCCGTCGGGCTTCACCTCGGAGACGCCGGTGTTGAGCCGCAGCACGACGCCGCGCTTGCGGAGGACCTTGGCCGCGTACCGACGCAGCCGCGGGGCGAAGGGCTTCAGGAGCTCGCCGCTGCGGTGCACCAGGGTGATCGAGATGTTGCCCCGCTCGATCTCCGGGTACGCGCCGACGAGGGCCTGGTCGCGGAGTTCGGCGAGCGCGCCGGCCATCTCCACGCCGGTCGCACCGCCGCCCACGATGACGATCTTGATCTCGTCGGGGCCCTGGTTGGCGGCGGCTTCCTCGAGCCGGGTGAACAGCTCGTCGCGGATCCGCAGCGCCTGCGAGCGGGAGTACATCGAGTAGGCGTACTCGTACGCCCCGGGCGTGCCGAAGTAGCTCGTGTTCACGCCGTTCGCGAGGATCAGCCAGTCGTAGTGCAGGTGCTCGCCGTCGGACATCTCGGCGATGCGCTCGACCGGGTCGATGCCCGTCAGCAGGCCGTGCCGGAACTCGGCGTTGCTCTGCTTCGCGCGGAGGCTCCGGAGGAAGTACGTCACGTCGCCCGCGTTCAGCCCGCCCGTCGCCACCTGGTACATGAGCGGCTGGAACATGTTGTAGACGTGGCGGTCGACCAGGGTGACCCGCACCGGAGCGTCGGCGAGCTCGCGCATGGCCGCGACACCGGCGAATCCACCGCCGACGATGACGACGTGCGGGCGGGTGTCCTGGGGCATGCTGACTCCGGCTTCCTCGGATGGTGAGATGGTCACCACCGAGGGTACGCGCGGTTCGGACGGTCGTTCGACGGGGGCCTGGAGGGACGGCTCACCGCCGTCAGGCGTCGAGCCTCGCGTAGGTGCTCACGACGTTGCCCTTGCTCGTCACGGTGTTCTGGACCAACCGCAGGCGCGTGGGCGGGTCGGTCGGTTCGAAGAGCGTGCGTCCGGACCCCGCGATCGCCGGGTGCACCATCAGCTGCAGCTCGTCGAGGAGCCCGGCGAACAGCAGGTGCCGGACGACGGTGACGCTCCCGCACACGGCGATGTCGGCACCGGCCCGTTCCTTGAGCCTACGGACGAACGCGTCGAGGTCGCCGTCGATCCGCGTGCTGTTCTCCCACGCCAGGTCGTCGTCGAGCGTGGTCGAGGCGACGTACTTCTCGATCGGGTTGATCCACTGCCCGAAGGGGTCGTCGGGGTGGGCGGGCCACCACTCGGCCCACTCGAGGTAGCTGTTCCTGCCGAGGATGACGGTGTCGGTCCGGGCCATGAACGCGCCCATGCCCGCGCCGAGTTCGTCGTCGAAGCTGTCGTACTGGAACGTGTACGGGTCCTGCACGACGCCGTCGACCGAGGTGAACAGTCCCGCGGTGACCTTGCGCATGCTCGGAGCGTAGCGGTCAGCTGTTCGCGGAGGAACCGCTCGTGCCCGATCCGGTGCCGGTGCCGGTCCCGCCCTGCGTCCCGGTCCCGCCCTGCGTCCCGGTGCCGCCCTGCGAACCGTTCCCGGGGAACTGCCCGGTGCCGCCCCCGGGGAACTGGTTCGTGCCGCCGTTCGTCCCGGGCACCTGGGTCGTCGACTGGCTCGAGCCGCCACCGATCGCGTGTCCGATCGCGAAGCCGATCCCGCCGCCGACGAGCAGCGCCGCGAGACCGACCCCGACGGCGAGCACCTGCCAGAACCACGGCGGTCGCGGGCCGTTCGCGCCGAGGTTGCGCTTCCGGCGGCTGGTCGCTGCGGCGCCGTACCAGGGCGTCGCACCGTTCTGGGCACCCTGAGCGACCGGAGCCCACGAACCGGCGGGCGGGGCCGGCGTCACGTACGGCGGTTCCCCGGCCCACTGGCCGTCGGCGGCAGCAGCGGGGGCGGGCGACGGATCGGCCGCCGGCGCGGGGGCGTACAGGCCCGACGGGGACGGGGTTTCGTCGAGCGTCGCGGTCGACGTCGGCGTCGGTGCCGCCCCCCAGCCGGCCGGGCTGGCGGGGTACGGCGTGGTGTGCTGGTGCGTGGCGGAGGTCGCGTCGTCGCGGGCTTCGCGGGCCTCGCGGGCCTCGCGGTTCACGGGGGTGTCGTCGGTCATGAGGACGAGTACAGACCGGTCGCCTATGCGCGGGCGATGACGACGCTGACGCCTCACTGTGCACAGCACGGTCCGCGTAGCCTCGCACCGTGCGCGCCAGAGTCGAGACCGTCCGGATCGACGGACTCCCCGTGCGCCTGCACACCCTGGCACCGGCCGGCCGGGTGCACGACGTCCTCGCCCCGACGGTCGTCCTCGTGCACGGCATCGGCATGTCGCACCGGTCCTTCGCGCGGTCGCAGCGGGCACTCGCCGCGACGCACCGGACCGTCAGCGTCGACCTGCCGGGGTTCGGCGGGCTCCCGGCAGCCGGCCGGAGCCTCACGATGACGGAGCTCGGGGACCTCGTCGTCCGTGCCGTGTGGTCCCGTGGGGCCGGCGACCTCGTGCTCGTCGGACAGTCCATGGGGACGCAGGTCGTCGTCGAGGCAGCGCGTCGGCACCCGGACGCCGTCGCGTCGGTCGTGCTCGTCG
Source organism: Curtobacterium sp. LFS084 (assembly GCF_047977705.1). NCBI lineage: Bacteria > Bacillati > Actinomycetota > Actinomycetes > Micrococcales > Microbacteriaceae > Curtobacterium > Curtobacterium sp. LFS084. The sequence goes on along the minus strand of NZ_JBFPFM010000002.1, from coordinate 82,438 downwards.
GTCCGGTCATCGCCGCGGGTCGCCGTCGACTGCTCACGCAGGCGCTCGACCTCGGGCGGGACGGCTTCGTCGAGGGCGCCCGGATGAACGCGGTCCTCGTGACCGACTACCTGCGGAGCGTGCGCCAGTACGTGCCCGAGCTCCGAACGATGCTCCGCTACCGGCTCGAGGACACCGTCGCCGAACTCACCCAGCCGGTGCTCGTCGTCCGCGGTGACCAGGACCCGATCGCGCGCCACGACTGGTCCGCCCGGGTCGCCGCGACCGCCCCACGTGGTGCGTTCGTCGAGCTGCCGGGTCCGCACCACGTGCAGGAGCGCCAGCCGGTGGCGTTCGCACGGCTCGTGGGGGAGTTCCGCCGCGTGCAGACCCTCGAGGGCCCGCGATGACCGACGCGACCACGTCGGGGACGGATGGGCCGCGCACGGACCGCACCGCGCCTCCTGTCCGCGTCACGGTGCTCCGCCGCTGCCGGTGGGCCGTCCTCGACTGGTGGTACGCGATCCGCTGGCAGGTGCGGAGCCTCGGCCCGACGACCGCCGACGACTACCGGAGCGGCGACGGCCAACCGGTCGTCGTCGTGCCGGGCGTCTACGAGACCTGGCACTTCATGCGCCCGCTCATGGACGCCCTGCACGACCGCGGACACCCCGTGCACGTGCTGCCGGTGCTGCGGCACAACCTGCGCCCGGTCCCGGAGTCCGCGGCGGAGGTGCTGGCGTACCTCGAGGCGCACGACCTGCACGACGTCCTGCTCGTCGCGCACAGCAAGGGCGGACTCATCGGGAAGTACGCGATGACGCGGCTCGACGACCACGGCCGGATCGACCGCATGGTGGCGGTCTCGACGCCCTTCGCCGGCTCCGGGTACGCACGCCTGGCGCCCGTGCGGCACCTCCGTGCGTTCCGGTCGAGCGACCCGGTGCTCGCCGGCCTCGCACGGGAGCTCGACGCGAACGCCCGGATCACGAGTGTGTACGGCGTGTTCGACACGCTCATCCCCGAGGGCAGCGCGCTCGCCGGGGCGACGAACGTGCGGGTGCCGGTCGGCGGGCACTTCCGCATCCTCGGCGACCCGCGAACGCGTGCGGCGGTGCTGGCGGCGGCGGACCCCGAGGTCAGCGCGGACTGACGCTCGCGCGCTCGACGATGCGGTGCGGGACCACGACGGTCTCGGGCGGCGCCTCGCGGTCCTCGATCCGCCGGGTGAGCAGGTCGAGCGCCGCGGTCGCGAACGCCCGCCGGTCGAACGACACCGTGGTGAGGGCGGGGATCGCGTAGGCGGCACCGTCGACGTCGTCGAACCCGACGACGCTCACCTGCTCGGGGACCCGCACGCCGCGGGCCGCGAGGACGTGCAGCACGCCGAACGCGATCGAGTCGGTGAAGGCGAACACGGCGTCGGGCAGCGGATGCTCGTCGAGCCACGCCGCGAACGCCGACGCCGCCGCGCTCGTCGTCCACGCGGCCAGCGGGACGCGGAGCCCGGGGTCGGCCGCGATCCCGGCTCGGGCGAGACCGGCGAGGTACCCGCGCTCCCGCAGCTCGCTCGTCGCGGTGGCCTCGACGGCGCGGGCGGCTCCGACGATCGCGATCCGCCGGTGCCCCCGTCCGACGAGGTACGACGTGACCTGCTCGGCAGCGGCGCGGCTGTCGACGTGCACCTGGTCGACGTGCTCGGGCTCGACCTCGCCGATGACGACCGTCGGGGGCAGGCCCTCGGTGGAGGCGAGGACGCTCGCGCTGAGCGACACCGGGTTGAGGATCAGCCCGTCGACGAGGTGCGCCCGGGCGCGCGAGACGAGGTCACGCTCGCGGGCGGGGTCGTTGGCCGTCTGGTCGAGCTGCACGGTCCAGCCGCGGTCCCGCGCGAGTTCGACGAACCACTGCGCGAGCTCGGCGGAGTAGGCGCTGGACATCTCGGGCAGCGTCAGGGCGATCGCCCCGGAACGTCCGTTGCGCAGGCCCCGGGCGGACAGGTTCGGCACGTAGTCGAGCTCGGCGAGCGCCTGCTCGACCCGTTGCCGGGTCTCCGGGCGCACCACGACGCCGCCGTTGATCACGTTGGAGACGGTCTTCGGCGACACCCCGGCGAGGGCAGCCACGTCCCGCACGGTCGCGCGCATCGGCACGAGCGTAGCGCGGGGACGGGTCAGGGCCGCACGGACCGGTGCGCGTAGGTCGTGTAGCCGACCGGGATCGTCGCGCGGCCGGCGGTCTCCGGGTCCTCGTCGAGCACACGTCGCACCCGGTCGAGCAGTGCGGTGCGCTCGTCGGGCGGGAGCACGATGACGTAGCTGCGCGAGGCGACCATGTCGAGGAACGCCGCGCGGTCCTGCTCGTGCACCCACGGGAACCGTTCGTGCTCGACGGCGTCGGGGTCGAACGGTGCGCCGACGACGGGTGCGCTCTGGACGCTCGCCCGCGACTCGGGCTGGGCCAGGATCGCGCTGATCCGGGCGGCCCACGGTCGGGTCTCGTCGCGGACGTTCCACACCAGCCCGAGGACCCCGCCGGGCCGGAGCACCCGGGCGGCCTCGCGGGCACCCTGCACCGGGTCGACCCAGTGCCAGGCCTGCGCGAACGTCACGGCGTCGGCGCTCCCGTCGGGCAGGAGGATCGACTCGCCGCTGCCCGCGAGCGTCCGCACGCCCGGCAGCACCGCCGTGAGTCGCTCGCGCATCGCCCGGTCGGGTTCGACCGCCACGACCTCGGCGGCGCGTCCGACGAGGCTCCTGGTGAACTTCCCGGTGCCCGCACCGACGTCGGCGACGAGTCGGGCGCCGGACGGCAGGAGCCAGTCGACCGCCGCATCCGGGTACCCGGGCCGCCCGCGCTCGTAGGCGTCGGCAGCGGCCCCGAACGAGTTGGCGTACGGCGCGGAGGTCATGCGACCAGCATGCCCCGCCTGGCGGGTGACGGACGGGAGGCGCGGGTCGGGCCGGTCGTGCGCCTCCCGTCCGGCCGCGTGCCGGCCTGGAGGCACGGGTCGGGGCCGCCACGCGCCTCCCCTCCGCAGTGGGGTCGCCGCGGCGACGCGTCGGTCACGCCGTCGGGACGAGCACCGTCCTGCCGGTCCGCAGCGACTCCTGCGCCGCGAGGACGATCGACAGCGTCCGCAGCCCGACCTCGACGTCGGGCTGGGGCTGGACACCGGCCCGGACGGCGCCCAGGAACGTCCGCAGCATCGGCACGTCGTGGTCCGCCCCGTACCGCAGTTCGATCGGTCGCCCGCCGACCGCGTCGAGTCCTCGGGCGGCAGCGCCGAAGAAGTCGACCGAGACCGTCCCGCCGGTCCCGGCGACGTCCAGGGTCAACCCGCCCCAGGCCGGCGCCGTGTCCGGACGGCTCCACGAGCAGTCGATCGCGGCGATCATCCCGGTGTCGTACGTGATCGTCACGAGCCCGGCGGTCTCGGCGTGGGCACGACCCGCGTGCAGCACCCGGTTCGCGACCGCCGTGACGGACACCGGTCGCGCGCCGGTCAGCCCGTCGACGAGGTCGGCGACGTGCACGACGTGGTCGACGATCGCGCCGCCACCGCTCAGCGCCGGGTCGGTGAACCAGTCGCGGGTGAGCGGGAGCATCCCGTTGTTCGCGCCGCGGACCGAGAAGACCGTGCCGAGCGCCCCGGAGGCGTGCGTGGCCCGCAACCGGTCGAACGCCGAGGCGAAGCGCACCGGGTAGGCCGTCATCAGCGTCACCCCGGCGCGCTGGACGGCGTCACGGATGGCCAGGCCGTCCTCCCACGAGGTCGCGAGCGGCTTCTCGCAGAGGACGTGCGCACCCACGGCGGCAGCGCGTTCGACGAACTCCCGGTGCCGGGCGTTCTCGCTCGTCACGACGACGGCGTCCGGACCCCACGCGAGCAGGTCGTCGACCGACTCGGCGTACCGGACGCCCTGGGCTCCGGCGAGGTCGGCGCCGCGGAGTTCGCCGAGGGCAGCCCCGGTCGAGACGCCGCCGGGGTCGGTCCCGCGTACCTCGACGTCGGGCATCGCGGCGAGTGCGGACAGGTACCCGATCGCGTGCGTGTGGGCGAAGGACAGGACACCGACGCGGAGTGTCACAGCGTCACCTCCACGGGCTGACCGGAGTCGACGGACGCGAGGGCGGCGTTGGCGATGCGCACCGCGACGGCACCGTCCAGAGCGCTGACACGGGGGAGCGGTCCGCCCTCGGACGCCGCGACGAAGTCGGCGAGCTCGAGGGCGTACGGGTCCTCGGCGGGGTCGACCGGTGGCAGGAACCCGTCCACCGCGGTCGGAGTCGCGAGGTCGGCGCGGGTGTCCTCCTCGGCGAGGGACGAGTGCGCCAGGCTGCCGAGCGTGCCGGTCACGGAGTACTCGGTGCTGAAGGCGAGGTGCTGCGGGCCCCAGAGCCCGGCGACGTGGCTGATCGCGCCGGACGCGTGGGTGAGCAGGACGTGCGCGGCCTCGACCGGGTGCTCGGCGTCCCCCGCGCGGACGGTGACCGCGGACACCCTGGTGACCGGACCGGCCACCCAGCGGGCGATGTCGAGGTCGTGGATCATCTGGTCCATCACGATGCCGCCGGACTGCGCCCGGTCGCCGAACCACGCCACCCGGGTCGGGAACGCGCCGGAGCGCGAGAAGCGCAGGACGGCGAGGTCGCCCAGGAGGCCCGCGGTGACGGCCTCGTGCAGCCGCCGGTACGCGGGGAACCAGCGCACGACGTGGGCCGGGTAGAGGTGCAGGCCCGCGTCCGCCGCGCGCGCCACGAGGTCCTCGGCATCGGCGTCCGTGCGGGCCAGCGGCTTCTCGGAGACGACGTGCCGTCCGGCCGCGAGCGCCCGACGGACGACGGCGGCGTGGGCGGGCGTCGGGACGACGACGTCGACGAGGTCGACCGCCGCCAGCAGCTCGTCGAGCGAGTCGGCGACGGTGATCGTGCTGCCGACCCGCGCGGCCTCGTCCGCGAAGGCCGCGGCGAGTTCGTGCGCGCCGTCCTGCGAGTGCACGACGACGTCACCGAGGCGGAGCAGCCCGGGGACGTGGGCGACCGCGATGCTGCCGGCGCCCACGAGTCCGATCGTGCGGCGTGGACGGGGTGCCGACTGCGACGTCATGGAGCCAGCGTAGAGGTCGTGTCCTCCTCGGGCCGTGACCGTTCCGGTTCGCGGAACCCGGGGATCGTGAACCGGAACGGTCACGGTTCACGCGGCGGACCCGCGCCCGGGGCGAGCGGTGCCCTACGCTCGGCCTGTGGGGAAGCGTGGCATCTACGTCGAGACCATCATCGACGCCGACGTCGACCGGGTGTGGGCGGCGACGCAGGACCCCGTGCAGCACGTGCGGTGGGACGTCCGGTTCTCCGAGATCGTCCCCGAGCCGGCGGACGCGGACGGCGCGGCCCGCTTCACGTACGTCCGGCGCTCCCCGCTGCACGACGTGCACGGGACCGGGGTGAGCATCGGCGAGCGGCGACGGGCGGACGGCACGAGGACCTCGGCGCTGCGGTTCGCCACCGACGACCGGCTCTCACCGATCCGTGCCGGTCGGGGCTACTGGCGGTACGTGCCGACCGATGACGGGCGCACCCGGTTCGTCACCGGCTACGACTACGACCCCGGCTGGGGGATCCTCGACGTGGTGGTCCGGCCCCTCCTGGGCTGGGCGACGGCGTGGAGCTTCGACCGCCTCCGGATCTGGGTCGAGGGCGGTGCCGAGCCGGAGGCCTGGCCGCTCACCTCGGTGCTGCAGCCGTGGCGACGGGACCGGCCCCGCGCCTCCCGGACCCGCCGCGCACCCGCGGGCGGCTCTCGTCGAGGCGACCAGCTGCACGACGCGCCCGCCACGCTGGCGGCGCTGCCCGACCCGGGAGGGGATCGATGAGTTCGGTGTTCGAGGAGGCGCTCGGCGCCGACTTCCAGCGGCTGCACCCGATGATGCGTCGCCGGTTCGGCGTGGGGCTCGACGCGGCCGAGGCGTGCACCGGCCGCGGGGTGATGACGTCGATCCGTCGGGGACCGTGGTGGACCATGCCGTTCCTGCAGATCGGTCGGCTGCGGAACATCCTCGTGCCGGACGTCGGGACCGACGTGCCCTTCACGATCGAGAACTACCCGTACCGCGACCGGTACGGCCGCGAGACGGTGACCTTCGTCCGGACCTACACGACCAAGCCCGGGCGGACGGCGCGGTTCGACGCCACGATGGTCCTCGCGGACGGCCGGGTGCTCGACTACCTCGGGTCGCACCAGCACCTCGCGGTGGACCTCGACCTCGCCGTCGACGACCGCGGCGGACTCGTGCTCACCTCGGACGCCCAGCGCTTCTACGAGGGCCCGATCGCGTTCCGCTTCCCGATGCTGTTCAGCGGTCGGGCGACCCTCAACGAGTGGTGGTCGGAGGACGACCAGGCGTTCCACGTCGACCTGGAGGTGCACAATCGGGTCTTCGGGTTCCTGTTCGGGTACCGCGGGACGTTCACCTGCGAGTGGACGCCGGCGACCGACGCGCCCGAGCGACTCAAACCGCGGCGGACCGAGCTGCGGACCTGACCGACCAGACCCGGAGGAACCCGTGACCGACACGCCCTTCCGACCGGCGCTCGCGACCTTCTTCCGGGGCCTCGCAGCGCACAACGACACCGCGTGGTTCGAGGACCACCGCGACGACTGGCAGCGGCACGTGCAGGAGCCGATGGAGGCGCTGCTCGCCGAGGCCGAGCGGCGGTACGGATCCGGCCGTGTCCTCCGCCAGCACCGCGACCTGCGCTTCACGCCCGACAAACGCCCCTACCGCGAGGACACCGGGCTCACCGCGGGTGGCGTCTACCTGAGCGCCGGGGTCGACGGGATCCAGGCCGGCGGCGGGCTCTACACGCCGTCCCGCGCGCAGCTGACCGCGGCCCGCACCGCGATCGACGAGCACCCGCAGGCGGCCGCCGCCCTGCAGCGCGTGCTCGACGAGCTCACCGACGCCGGCTTCGAGCTCGCCGGTCCGCCGCTGAAGACCGCGCCGCGCGGGTACCCGGCGGACCACCCCCGGATCGGACTCCTGCGCATGCAGCACTACGCCGCGCTGCTGCACCTGCCGCTCACGAGCCCGCTGGCCGACGTCGTGGACGCCTGGGAGCGCGTGCAGCCCCTCGTGCGGTGGACCGTGAAGTGGGCCCGCGCGGACGACCCGGAGGCATCGGACGACCCGGCGCCGCCCGTGCCCGGCGCACGGTCGATCGACGAGCGCGCCTGACCCGGGCGGGCACCCGACCCGAGTGGGCGCCTGGCCCGGGGCGCGGCCCGGACCCGTCGGTCAGCGGCGCAGCCAGCCGGCCTCGGCGAACACCGTCTGCAGCTCGGTCACGAACCGCGACGCGTGGAAGCCGTCCGTCACCGCGTGGTTGACCTGCATCGCGAGCGGCATGATGGTGCGCCCCTCGACGAACCGGTACCGCCCGATCGTGAAGATCGGCAGCAGGTGGTCCCATCCGTCCCGCACGTGCAGGGCGAACCCGGTGAAGGACGCCCCCGGCAGCGTCGAGATGTCGAACACGTTCTGCGGGCGGTCCTCCTGCGGGAACATCCGGTGGTCGTCCCGGTAGCGCTCCATCGTCGCGACCGCCGCCTCGTGGAAGCGGGCCGGGTCCTCGTCGTACGGGACCGTCAGGACCGAGAACGTCTCGGTGTCGGCGTGGAACACCGTGAACATGGGGTGCACGACGTCCCAGACCGCTGGCGAACCGTCGTCCTGCAGCTGCATGCGGAACTCGGCGTGCCGGTTCACGACCGACGCGATGGCCCAGATCTGCGACGCGTACGTCCGACGGTCGGTCGCGCGGACGGTCTCGGCGAAGTCCGTCACGTCGAGCTCGACGGTCATCTCCCACGTGCAGGGCACGCGGTCGCGGTAGTGCGCGAAGTGTTCGCGGCGGGGCCAGCGGTCGAGGTCGACGGGTCGGAGTTCGGTCACGGCACCAGCTTCGTCGCGAGTGCCTGGTCGAGTGCCGTGCGGTCCCCGTCGATCCGCACGTCGACGGCGTCGATGCCGCTCGAGCGCAGGGCCGCCCGGAGTCCGTCGACCCCGGTGAAGCGGTGCACCGGCATGCCGAGCTCGATCGCACCGCCGAGCTTCCGCTCCGAGTCGTCGGTGAAGAACACCTCTGGGCCGTCGAGGTCGAGTGCGTCGAGCACGTGCTGGAACGCCCGGACGTCGGGCTTCGTGAAGCCGATCTCGTGCGAGCTGAACACGGCGTCGACCCGGTCGTGCAGGCCGAACGTCGCCACCTCGGCGGGGACGCCGTCGGTGCCGTTCGTCAGGACCGCCGTCGTGCAACCCGCCGCACGCAGCTCGTCGACGAGATCGAGGACCTCGGCGTCCGGGGTGAACGGCTGCCGACCCCGGGCCTCGGCCGCCGCCGGGTCGCCGATGCGCTCGCCGACGACCCGGACCCACTCGGCCCGGGTGATCCGGCCGGTCGTCACCTCGTCGATCAGGGGTGCAGCGAACGCCACCGCCTCGATCGTCCCGGAGGCGAGGTCGTGTGCGTGTTCGATCGCCTCGACGTGCTCCGGGTGGAAGTGCCGGATGACGCCGTCCAGGTCGAAGAGGACCGCGCGGATGTCCGTCACGAGACCTCAGTCGTTCGGGCGGATCAGGCAGAACGGGTGGCCGGCGGGATCGAGGTACACGCGGAACGTGTCGGTGCCCGATCCGGTCGCCGTCGCGCCGATCGCCAGGACCGCGGTCTCGCCGGCGTCCAGGTCGTCCACCTTCACGTCGAGGTGGCTCTGCTGGGGGACGTCCTGCCCGGGCCACTCGGGCGCGCGGTACTCCGCCACCCGCTGGAACGCGAGGATCGGTCGGTGGTCCGTGAAGGGCAGTGCCACCTCGGCCCATCCCTCGTCGAAGCCCACGATCTCGCCGCCGAGCAGTTCGGCGTAGAAGCGGGCGAGCGCACGGGGGTCCGAGCAGTCGAGGACGATGACGTCGAGCGTGCCGATCATGGCCGACACGCTAGCGGGATCAGCGCGCGGCGGCCAGGGCCTTCGTGATGCGCTGCAGCGAGACCGTCTCGGCCGTGCCGAGCTCCTGCGCGAAGAGACTGAGCCGGAACTCCTCGAGCATCCAGCGGGCGTGCACGAGCTCCGGGTGCGCCCCGGCGGCCGGTGGGAACGTGCCCCCGGCGTCGAGGTAGCGGTCGGTCGCGACGGTGACCTCGCGCATCCAGGTGGCGTCGCGCCCGGGGTTCTGCAGCAGCTTCTGCACTCGAGCGTCGACACCCTGCAGGTACACCCGGATGCGCCGCAGCCGATCGAGCCCCGCGACCGCGACGAACCCGGGGAACACGAGTCGCTCCATCTGCTGACGCATGTCCGTGAGCGCCGGCAGCAGCGACATCGAGTTGGCCTGCTTGAGCGATCGTTCCGCGGCCCGGTGCGCGGCGAGGACGGCAGCGACCTCGGACACGGCCGTGAACATGGTGTCGACGACCGTCGCGGACACAGTGTCCCGCACGGCCTCGAAGTCGGCCTTGGTGAACACCAGCCCGTCGGGGTGCGCCCTGCGGATCCCGGCGTCGACGACCGCCGCGAGGACGTCGTCGAAGAGCGCCGCGGTGGAGGGGTACGGGCTGGCGGCGAGCGCGAGCTTCTCCTGCGCGGTCAGGTGGGACTGGATGTAGGAGACCGGCGAGGGCACGGCGTGCATGACGAGCCGCCGGACACCCGCGGGCATCCGCACGGCCCGGTCGGACGGCGTCGCGAGCAGCTGGACGCCGACCGTCGCCTTCGGGCCGTCGCCCTCCTCCACGAGGGACGGGTAGGCGCGGATCACGCCACCCGCCTGCTTCGTGTCGAGCACCTGCGGCAGGTCGTCGGACGGCCAGGCGGTGAGCCCCGACCCCTCCACGGCGCCACCGGAGGCAGCGGACGCGACGCGAGCCGCGCCTCCTGGACGCCCTGCGGCGCGCGTCGTCGCCGAGGCGACGCTCTGCTGCGTCCGGTCCTTGAGCTTCGTCTGGAGGGCCGAGAGGTCCTTGCCGGCCTCGACCCGACGGCCGCGCTCGTCGACGACCGCCCACGTCGGCAGGAGGTGTGCCGGGACCCGCGAGAGGTCGAAGTCCGACTCCGACACCGGGACGTAGGTCATGCGCTGGACCGCCGTGGCGAGGGTCGCGCGGAACGACTCGGTCGGCTCGGTCGGGGCGTCGTCCGGCAGCTCGGCGACGATCTTCTCCGCCCAGTCGGCAGCGGGCACGACGTTCTTCCGGATCTGCTTCGGCAGGGACTTGATGAGCGCGGTGACGAGCTCCTTGCGGAGGCCGCGGACCTGCCAGTCGAAGCCCTCCTCACGCATCCGGGGGAGCAGGGCGAGCGGCACCTGCACACTCACACCGTCGTCCTCGGCGCCGGGCTCGAAGCGGTACTTGATGGCGAGGCGCTGGTCACCGCTGCGCCACTGGGTCGGGTACTCCTGCTGGTCCTGAGCGGCTTCCGCAGCGTCCTCGTCGAGGAGGTCGGACCGGCGCATGGTGAGCAGGTCCGGCTGGTCGCGCCGCGTCTGCCGCCACCAGCCCTCGAAGTCCCGCGTGGTGGCGACGTCGGCCGGGACACGGGCGTCGTAGAACTCGAAGACCCGCTCGTCGTCGAAGAGGATGTCGCGGCGACGGGTGCGCTCCTCGAGCTGCTCCAGTTCGCGGCGGAGCTTCCGGTTGTCGCGGTCGAACGCCTGCTGCGCGTCCCACTCGCCCTCGACGAGGGCGTGCCGGATGAAGAGCTCACGCGAGTGCTCGGGGTCGACGCGCTTGTACTGCACCCGACGTCGCTGCACGATCGGCACGCCGAACAGGGTGACGCGCTCGTACGCGACGGCAGCGCCCTGCTTCTTCTCCCAGTGGGGCTCGCCGTACGTCCGCTTCAGGAGGTCGCCGGCGAGGGGCTCGACCCAGGCCGGGTCGATCCGGCCGACCGTGCGGGCGAAGAGCCGGCTCGTCTCGACGAGTTCGGCGACCATCACCGCGTCCGGCTGCTTCTTCGCCAGCACGCTGCCCGGGAACACCACGAACCGGGTGTTCCGCGATCCGAGGTAGTCGCGCTTCTCGCGGTCGCGCAGACCGATCTGGCTGAGGAGCCCGGCGAGCAGCGACCGGTGCACAGCGTCGCCGTCGTCGGACCGGGCCTGCCCGATGCGGACGTCGACCTGCTTCGCCGCCCGCGAGAGCTGCCGGTACAGGTCCTGCCACTCGCGGATGCGGAGGTAGTTCAGGAACTCGGCCTTGCACAGGCGGCGGAAGGCGCTCGACGAGAGCTCGTCCTGCTTGTCCTCGATGTGGTTCCAGAGGTTCAGCAGGGTCAGGAAGTCGCTCGTCGGGTCGGCGAACCGGGCGTGCAGCTGATCGGCCTGCGCACGCTTCTCGAGGGGACGCTCGCGCGGGTCCTGGATGCTCAGGGCGCTGACGACGGCGATGACCTCGCGCCCGACGCCCTGTCGACCGGCTTCGAGCACCATGCGTCCGAGCCGCGGGTCGATCGGGAGCCGGGTGAGCTGCCGCCCGGTCTTCGTGATCGAGCCGGAGCCGTCGACGGCGCGCAGCTCGCGGAGCAGGTCGAGGCCGTCCTTGACGCCCCGGGAGTCCGGCGGCTGCAGGAACGGGAACGCCTCGATGTCGCCGAAGCCGAGGGAGATCATCTGCAGGATCACCGCGGCGAGGTTCGTCCGCAGGATCTCTGGGTCGGTGTACTCCGGACGACGGCCGAAGTCGTCCTCGGAGTAGAGCCGGATCGCGATGCCGGCACTCGTCCGGCCAGCACGACCGGAGCGCTGGTTCGCGCTCGCCTGCGAGATCGCCTCGATCGGGAGCCGCTGTACCTTGGCGCGTGGCGAGTACCGGGAGATGCGGGCGGTGCCGGTGTCGACGACGTACTTGATGCCCGGGACCGTCAGGGAGGTCTCGGCGACGTTCGTGGCGAGGACGACCCGACGGCGGATCCCCGGGGTGCTGCGGCGCTCGAAGACGCGGTGCTGGTCGGCGGCGGACAGACGGCCGTAGAGGGGCAGGACCTCGGTGCCGGGGTAGTGCTTGCCCTCGATGGCGTCCTGGGCGTCGCGGATCTCGTTCTCGCCGGACAGGAACACCAGGACGTCGCCCGGGTCTTCCCGAGCGAGTTCGTCGAGCGCGTCCGTGATCCCCTGCATGGTGTCACGGTCGTCGGCGCTGCTGCCGTGGTCGTCCGTCCGCGGGTCGTCCTCGTCCCCTCCGTCGTCGGCGTCGTCGGAGTTCTCCGCGACGAGCGGGCGGTACCGGATCTCGACCGGGTACGTGCGGCCGGAGACCTCGATGATCGGCGCACCGCCGAAGTGCTTCGAGAACGACTCCGGGTCGATCGTCGCGCTCGTGATGATGAGCTTGAGGTCGGGGCGGCGGGGGAGGAGTCGCTTGAGGTAGCCGAGCAGGAAGTCGATCGTGAGGGACCGCTCGTGCGCCTCGTCGATGATGATCGTGTCGTACCGCTTGAGGTCGCGGTCGAAGTGGATCTCGTTGAGCAGGATGCCGTCGGTCATCAGCTTCACCCGGGTGTCGGAGGACACCTTGTCGGTGAAGCGGACCTGGTACCCGACGAGTCCGCCGAGTTCGCCGCCGAGTTCTTCCGACACACGCTCGGCGATGGTGCGGGCCGCGATCCGTCGGGGCTGCGTGTGCCCGATGTGCGTCCGTCCGAGCTCGAGGCAGATCTTCGGCAGCTGCGTGGTCTTGCCCGACCCCGTGGCGCCCGCGACGATCACGACCTGGTTGTCGCGGATGGCGGCAGCGATGTCGTCCCGCCGCTGCGACACCGGCAGTTCGGGCGGGTACGTGATGACGGGCAGCGTGGTCGACATGAGCATTCCAGGATACCCGTCAGCGGCTCGCGTCGCTGAGCTGCGCGGACAGCGCGTCCGCCGAGCGCGCCGGGAGCGCACACACCCGGTCGTGGCAGACGTACGCCGCGCCGTCGTCGTCGGCGCGGCCCGCGAGCAGCTCGAAGCCCGCGGCAGCCCAGGCCCGGGCCTGCGTCGGGTTCATGAGGGCGATCGTCGTTCCCGGTCGCCTGGCCGCGAGCGCGGCCGATCGCATCGGGTCGTCCGGGTCCGACGTCACCACGACGACCTCGCGCGAGGGACGCCCCAGGGCGAGCGCGACCCCGAGGGCGTCTGCGTGCCCGAGCGGTCGTCCCGTCCCGGTGACGGCCCGGTCGGCCACGAGCGAGGCTGCCGCTGCCCGCAAGGACTGGTCACCGGTGAGCGCGGCCAGCGTCGCGGCGGCCGCGGCGAGCGCGACCGTGCCGGAGCGCACGGCGGTCTGCGGCTGCTCGCCCGTGGCGGTGCCGGCAGCGGCGAGCACCGGGTCGGCGTCGAACCGACCGGCGACGCCGTCGGCGACCAGGGACCGGGCGACCTCGGCGTAGTGCACCGAGCCGGTGACGAGGGCGAGTTCGAGGAACCCCTCGGCGAGGAGCCCCACGTCCTCGATGGTCGGCGCCGCCGTCGAGGTGCCACGCGGGGTGCTCGACCGCACCGCCACGTGCCCGTCCGTGAGGTGCCCGGCCACGATCGCGTCCGCTGCTCCCCGGGCGAGCGCGATCATCTCGTCGTCCCCGTGGCGGGCCCCGGCGATCGCGAGTCCGCGGATCGCGAGGCCGTTCCACCCCGTGAGCACCTGGTCGTCGAGCGGCGGGGGATCGAGTCGTCCGCGCTCGTCGAGCGGCAGCCGGTACCACGCGCCCTCGACCCGTCGGCCGTCGATCGTCGACTCGCTGTCCTGCGCCGCGACGAACGCGCCGTCCGGCCGGCGGAGGGTGTCCCGCAGGAAGTCGGCGATGCCCCGGGCCTGTTCTGCCCCGGCGACCGCGAGCAGTCCGGCGTTGTCGTAGAGCATCCGCTCGTAGTGCGGCACCGACCAGTCGCGCCTGGTCGCGTACCGGAAGACCCCGCCGTCCGCGTCGGTCAGCTCGGTCGTGCGGATCGCGTGCAGGGAGCGGTCGAGCAGCGCGGATGCCTGCTCACCGCCGTCGGCGGCGACGTCCGACAGGAACTCGAGCAACGGTGCGCTCGGGAACTTCGGCGCACCCCCGAAACCGCCGTAGGTGGTGTCTTCAGCACGTGCCAGTTGGTCGACGACGGCCCGGATCTCGTCGACGGCCGGGAGGCGCGGCGCACCCCCGCCACCGACCGCACCACGCGGGGCGGTGCGGTCCGCCTCGGCGCCCTGCCGGATCGCGGCGGCGATCGCGCTCGCGTTCGCGTCCACCTCGTGCCGGCGGTCCGTCCACGCGTCGAGCACCGCGGCGAGGATCTGCCGGAACGCCGGTACCTGCCCCACCGGCGACGGCGGGAAGTACGTGCCCGCGAAGAACACGTGCCCCTCGGGCGTGAGGAAGGTCGTCAGCGGCCATCCGAGCTGGTCGGTGAACGCGCTCGCCGACGCCATCAGGCTGGCGTCCACGTCGGGGCGTTCTTCGCGGTCGACCTTCACCGCGACGAAGTCCTGCCGGAGCAGCTCGCCGATCCCCGGGTCGGAGAAGCTCTCGCGGGCCATCACGTGGCACCAGTGGCACGTCGCGTAGCCGACGGACACGAGGACGGGGACGTCTCGCTCGCGGGCTTCGGCGAACGCTTCGGGACCCCACTCGCGCCAGTCGACCGGGTTGTCGGCGTGCTGCAGGAGGTAGGGGCTGATCGCGGTGCCGAGGCGGTTGTCGGTCATGCGTCCAGCCTGCCTCCCTCGGCCTGGGTGCCGCGCCGTCAGGCGCGATCTGTGGACGGATCTGGTCCGTCCACAGGTGACCGCAGGTCGATCCACCCGGTGCGGGCCGCGAGCCGCACGGCCACGTCACCGGATGCCATGGAGTCCGTGTCCACCCACGTGACGTCGCCCCGGACCGCCGCGTCGAGCCTCCCGGCCGTCCGCGTGCTGTGCGCCAGCTGCGCCTCGGGCAGGTGTCCACCGGACCGACGGCGCAGGCGGTCGGCCGTGGTCGCGTCGTCGGCGCGCAGCAGGACCGCGGTCACGACGGGGTCGTCGCCCATCGCCCGCGCCAACGCGTCCTGTTCCAGCACCGACACGGTGTTCGTGTAGACCAGCCGGTGGTGACCCAGCTCGCGGTAGGCGGCCCACATCGCGGCGAGGTTCCGTTCGGCGAGCCGGGCCTCGGGGTGCTCGACGTGCGGCGCCGGGTGGGCGAGGTCGAGGAAGTCGCCCTCGATCACGGCGTGCCGGACGTCGGCGGCGACGAGCAGGTCGTGCAGGGCCTCGGCCGCGGTGGTCTTGCCGACCCCGGAGCGTCCGCCGATGAACAGGACCTCGGAGCGGGGCACGGGTCAGCCGCGGTGGCTCAGGGACAGCAACGCGAGCGCGGCGTCCTCGGGGCCGTAGTCGAACAGCCGGTCCCAGAACGGGTCGGCCGCCCACGGGACGTCGCCGTCCGCCGGGACGGCGTGGGCCGTCTCGACGAGCCAGTCGAGCTCGGGTCGGACGGCCGTCGCGAACGCGGGCGGCTCCCACCCGAGCGACCGTGCCGCCGTCGTGTCGAGGACGAACGGCGTCGGGGACGACCACGGGGTCGTGCCGACGAACGCGGGGGCGCCTTCGTCGAGCAGGACCTCGTCGAAGGCGTGGTCGAGGTGTCCCGCGATCGTGCGGACGATCTCGAGCACGCTCGGGGCAGTGTCGTCGGCCACGTTGAGGATGCGCCGGTCGGGGGCGTCCGCCACGAGACGCACCAGCGACGCGATGCCGCTCGCTGCGGTGGTGTGGTCGACACCGCGGCCGTGGTCGGCGAGCAGGATGCGTTCCCGGCCGTCGAGGGCGCGGCGGACGACGAACCACTCGCGGGGTCGTCCGATGCCGACGCCGTAAACCTTCGACGGGCGGAGCACGGTGACGGGCGCGCCGTGGTCGAGCAGGACCTGCTCGGCGGCGACCTTCGCCGCGCCGTAGCCGTCGCGCGCGGTGGGGTCGCCGTCACCCGCCGCGACCGTCGGCGTCAGCTCGGTCACCGCACCCCCGAACACCGGCCGGTCGACCGAGTTCGCGTGGCGTCCCTGCTCGTCGACGTACACGGCCTTCGACGAGACGAAGACCGTCGAGCCGACGTCGTCGAGGAAGGGTGCGAGCTGCCGGGCGTCGTCGCGGGTCAGCCCGACGGTGTCGACCAGCAGGTCGGCTCCCGGACGGAGGAGGTCGCGGAGCACCGTCGAGTCCCGGCGGTCACCGGGGACGAACGTCGCTCCCGCTGCCGTGAGGGTGTCGGCCATCGGGCCACCGCGGCGGGCGACGACGTCCACTTGCCAGTCGTCGCCGCCGCGCCCCGAGACGTCGAGGAGCTCACGCGCGACGGCCGAACCGATCCCGCCGGTACCGCCGAGGACGACCGCGCGTCTGGTGCTCATGCGTCAACGGTAGTCCGGGCGGGCCGCGTGGCAGCCGGGCTGCGGCGCGGGCGCCGCGCGGATCGTGCGGCAGCGGGGCTGCGGCGCGGGCGCCGGGTCAGGAGGCCAGCGCCTCGGGTTCGCGGCGCCACCAGTCGAGCAGGGACCCGTCGTACACCCGGACCTTGTCGTGGCCGAGCACCGTGAGCGCGAGGGCATCGGCGCACGCGGCGCTGCCGACCCCGCAGTAGGTGACGATCTCGTCGGCGTCGAGCACCGATGCGAAGGCCTGCTCGAGCGCGGGACGCCGCAGGAACGAGTTCGTCGTCGGGTCGACGATGGCGTCCACGGGCACCGTCGTGCTGCCGGGGACGATCGGCGGGTGCTCGGTGCCGAGCGCGGCGTCCGGCGCCGCGAGGACGAGCGTGGCGGGCTCGTCGCCGCTGACGGCGCGGAGGACCCGGTCGTGGTCGGCCCAGAGCGCGCGTTCCTCGCCGGCGAGGAACGCTGCGGGTTCCCCGGCCTTCCGCGAGGTCGGGGCGGGAGCCGTCCGGAGCGCGCCGACGCGGACCGGGCGTCCTTCGTCCCGCCACTTCGTGAAGCCGCCGTCGAGCACCGCGACCGAGTCGAAGCCGAACGAGCGGAAGATCCACCACAGGCGTGCCGACCACTCGCCGACGCTGTCGTCGTAGACCACGACCGTCGAGCCGTTCGTCACGCCGAGCTCGCTGGCGGCGGACTCGAACCGCTCGGCGTCCGGGCGGGTGAACGGCACGGCGGCGTCGGGCGTGGAGAACGCCTCGACGAGGTCGGCGTACCGCGCACCGGGCACGTGCCCGCGTTGCTCGTACGCGTCCCGTGCGGTCTGCCACGTCGTCTGGAGTCCGGTCCCGGCCGTGTGCACCGAGGCGTCGAGCACGATGAGCTCGTCAGCACCGAGGTGGTCTGCGAGCCACTGCGTCGACACGAGCGGCGAGGTCAGGACGGGGGCCATGGCGCACACGATAACTGGGACCCCTGACGTGTGCGAGGGAAACGGAC
This sequence comes from Curtobacterium sp. LFS084, assembly GCF_047977705.1. NCBI lineage: Bacteria > Bacillati > Actinomycetota > Actinomycetes > Micrococcales > Microbacteriaceae > Curtobacterium > Curtobacterium sp. LFS084. Next base: position 65,027 of record NZ_JBFPFM010000002.1, on the reverse strand, counting down.
ACACGACGCAACGAGGTCGTGTCGCGGGTCGTCAGACGGGCTGGAGCGGCTCCGGCGGGCCCGCGGGGACCTCGACGCGGATGCGGTCGCCCGGTCGGACGACGCCGCCCGTGACCACGACGGCCATCACGCCGCCCTTCCGCTCGACGGAGCCGTCGTCGGCGCGACCGAGGACGGCACGCAGGAGGCCGGGCTCGAAGTCGTTGATCTGCTGGCACGGGTTCCGGAGGCCCGTCACACGCACGCACGCGTCGTCGCCGAGGTGCAGGAGCGTGTCCGTGGGCAGGCGCAGCAGGTCGATCCCACGGGTGGTGACGTTCTCGCCCATCTGGCCCGGTGCGACCGCGTACCCGGCGTCGGCGACCTCGTCGAACAGTTCCGTGTGCAGCAGGTGCACCTGGCGGAGGTTCGGCTGCGAGGGGTCCCGGGCGACCCGCGACCGGTGCTGCACGGTGGTGCCGGCGTGTGCGTCGCCCTCGATGCCCCAGCCGGCGACGAGCACGACCTCGTCGACGACCGGCTTGCTGAAGTGGTGGTCGGTGTCGCGGCTCACCGAGACGACGACGGGGTGGTCCTGCTCGTGGTCGGTCACCCCTCGATCCTGGCGCGGATCGTGCCCTGGCGCGAGTGGTTCCCGCGGGGAGTGCGACGTTCCGCGAGTCGATCCACGCGCGGGTCGTCGAACATCGCGTGCGACCCGGGGCGGGTGCGCGGTGGCCGCCCGGGTGCGCGGTGGCCGCCCGGGTGTGCGGCGGCCGCCCGGGTGTGGACCTCGAACGACGAGCCCGATGTCGTACGACGTCGACGATGTCGTTCGCACCGGTCGACGATTGCCCGCGTGTGCAAGGAGCGACGAGGCCGCTGTCGTACGACGTCGATGATGTCGCTTGCACCGGTCGACGATTGCCCGCGTGTGCAAGGAGCGACGAGGCCGCTGTCGTACGACGTCGACGATGTCGCTTGCACCGGTCGACGATTGCCCGCGTGTGCAAGGAGCGACGACGTCGCTGTCGTACGACGTCGACGATGTCGTTCGGCGTCAGCAGCGTCAGCGTCGGCCCACCCGCCACCCGCCACCCGCCACCCGCCGCCCGCCACCCTCCACCCGCCGCGCCCCACCCCCTGCCAGCACACACGGACGGCCCGCCCCGGGGGAACCAGGGCGGGCCGTCCGCGTTGAGCAGCGGGGCGTCAGTGCGCGGCGGTCGGGATGCTCCCGGTCGTCGCTGCGCCGGCGCGCTCGAGCTTCGCCAAACGGACCGACTGGCGGTTGATGAGCAGCCCGCCGGCGAGGGCGACCAGCACGAGCACGCCCGCCGAGATGCCGAACGCCACGTGGTAGCCGTCGAGCACAGCTTGCGCCTGCTGGAGCTTCGTCGGCGCCGCGGTCAGCCCGGAGAGGCTGTTCGCCACGACGTCGGCGAAGATCGTCGAGAGCAGCGCGGTCCCGATCGAGCCGCCGATCTGCTGCATGGTGTTCACCGTCGCCGAGGCCACACCGGCATCGGCCCGGGCGACCCCGGTCGTCGCGGTGTTCATCGCCGACGAGAAGATCGTGCCCATGCCGAGGCCGATCACGACGAGCGCCGGCAGGACCGTGCCCGCGTACGAGCTGTCGAGGTCGGTGCGCAGGAGGAGCAGCAGCCCGGTCGCCGCGACGAGGCCACCCGCGAAGATGAGGACCTTCGGACCGACGCGGGGGAGCAGTCGACCACCGATCTGCGTCGCCGAGATCATGATCGACAGCGGCATCGGCAGGAACGCCAGGCCCGTCTGCAGCGAGCTGAACCCGAGGGTCTGCTCGAGGTAGTAGGTCAGGAACAGGAAGATGCCGAACATGCCGATCGCGACGAGGCCGATGGCGATGAACGAACCACCGCGGTCACGGTCGAGGACGACCCGGAGCGGCAGCAGCGGGTGGGCGACGCGCGTCTCGATGACGACGAACGCCGCGATGAGCACCACGCCGGCGGCGAGCATGCCGATTGTGAGCGGGGCGTCCCAGCCGTTGGTCTCGGCGTTGGAGAAGCCGTAGACGACGCCGACGAGGCCGGCCGTGATCGTGACGACACCGGCGACGTCGATGCGCGGACGCTCGACCTTCGGCGGCTTCGCCATGAACACGAGGGCACCGATCACGCCGAGCACCGCGAAGACCACGTTCACGTAGAGGCACCAGCGCCACGACGCGTACTCGGTGAGCACCCCGCCGAGGAGCAGGCCGATCGCCGCACCGGAGCCCGCGATCGACCCGAAGATGCCGAACGCGCGACCGCGCTCCTTCGGGTCGCGGAACGTCGTGGTGAGCATGCCCAGCGCGGACGGTGCGAGCAGCGCACCGAAGACGCCCTGCAGCGCGCGGGCGGCGACGAGCAGGCCGAACGAGTCGGCCAGTCCGCCGAGCACGGACGCGACGGCGAAGCCGACGAGCCCGATGATGAAGGTGTTCTTGCGGCCGAAGAGGTCGCCGAGCCGCCCGCCGAGGAGCAGCAGCGAGCCGAACGCCAGCGAGTACGCGGTCACGATCCACTGACGCTGGTCGGTGCCGAAGTCGAGGTCCGCCTGGGCCGAGGGCAGGGCGATGTTGACGATGGTCGCGTCGAGCACGACCATCAGCTGCGCGAGGGCGATGACCGCCAGGGCGATCCAGCGGTGGTTGGCCTTGTCGGGCGTGGTGCCCGGAGTCGTGGGTGCGGCCCCGGTGGGGGTCGGCACGGTCTGTTCTGCCGTCACGGCAGCCTCCTTCGAGAAGGTGGAGGGGTGGCGGAGCACGCGCCGTCGGGCGCTCCTGGAGCGGAGGGGGTGAAGCGGATGCGACGCATCCGCTTGCGACCAGTGTAGACCGAAACGGAAGGTCTGCATCCGCTTATTCCCAGAAAGTTCAACTAGGTTCGGTGACGTGAGCACCACCGACCTCGAGCGCCCCCTCCGCGCCGACGCAGCACGCAACCGCGAGCTGATCCTGCAGACGGCACGCAAGTGCTTCGCGGAACGCGGGTTGTCGGTCACGTTGAACGACATCGCGCACGAGGCCGGCGTCGGCGTCGGGACCGTCTACCGCCGTTTCGCCGACAAGGACTCCCTGATCGAGGCGCTGCTCGCCACCAAGTTCGAGGCCATGAACGACGCCGCGGCACGTGCTGCGGACGAGTCCGATCCGCGTGAGTCCCTCCGGGTGTACCTGATGGGCGTGTTCGAGTTCCGGGCGCGCGACCGTGCCCTCGCGGACGCCATCGTGCGTGCCGGCAAGTCGCGCCCGTCGATCGTGCAGGAACGCGACCGGCTCGAGACCCAGGTCTCCGAGATCATCCGTCGTGCGCGGGACGCCGGCGTGGTGCGGGTCGGCTTCGACTACCGCGACCTGCCGATGCTCACCTCGATGGTCGGCGCCGTCGCGGACACGACGCGCGCGCACGACCCGAACGCATGGCGCCGCTACGCCGAGGTCCTCATCGAGGGCGTGCTGCCCGGCACCCCCGACGCGCCCATGCTCGGGGACCCGCTCGACCGCGAGTCGATCGAGCGCGCCCTGCACGCGCAGTCCTGACACCGCCCGACCGGGCGCACCAGCGCGCGGTCGTGACACCGCCCGACCGGGCGCACCAGCGCGCGCTCCGGACGCGACCCCGTCCGGGCCGGGAGGCGCGGTGCGGGGCCGACCCGCGCCTCCCGGCCGACGGGTGGTCGCGTGCTACAGCCAGCTCGGCAGCCAGTAGTGGGACCGGACGAAGTCCCACGGCACCTGCATGCCCGTCCACATCGGCAGCCAGTACGCCGACGCGAGCACCACGACGCCCAGGTACACGCCGACCCACACGACGGCACGTGTCCGGCGTGGCCGGGGGTCGTCCCGTCGTCCGAGCACCAACCCGATCGCCGCGGCGAGCGCCATCACCATGAAGGGCTCGAAGGCGATCGTGTAGAACTGGAAGACCGTCCGGTCCACGTAGAGCAGCCACGGCAGGTACCCCGCCGCGACCCCCATCAGGACGAACGCGTACTCCCACCGCCGGCGCAGGATCCAGAGCACGAGCAGCGCCACGACGGCGACGACCGCCGCGTACCAGACGAAGGGGTTCGCGATGCCGGTGATCGCCTCGCCGCAGCGGGTGGCCGTGCAGCCGTCCTGGCCCGCGTTCGTGCCGACGTAGTACATCGACGTCGGGCGCTGCATGACGAGCCAGAGCAGCGGGTTCGCCTGGTACGAGTGCGGGGTGTGCAGGCCGATGTTGAAGCCGTAGATCTCGGACTGGTAGTGCCACCAGTTCTGCAGGCTGTCCGGCACCCACGACAGCACGCCGGTCCAGCGCTCGCCTCCCGTGGCGATCCAGTTCCGGTCCCAGCCGTCCTTCGACACGAACCACCCGGTCCACGACGCCACGTAGGTGACGGCGGCGATCGGCACGGTGAGCAGGAACGACACCGGTGCCTGCTGCAGCCACGCGCTCGAGGACCAGAACTCGATGCCGGCCCGCTTCCGCAGCATCATGTCGGTCAGCACGGAGTACACCGCGAAGAACGCGAGGAAGTACATGCCGGACCACTTCGTCGCGGTCGCCAGGCCGAGCGCCAGCCCCATGGCGATCAGCCACGGCCGCCACCACAGCACCGGTCCCCAGAGCGTGTCGCGTCCGGCGGCCGTCCGTCGGGCGACCCAGGCGTCGAGTCGTCTGGACGTCCAGCGTCGGTCGAGCAGCAGCGCGCCGAAGCCGAGCACGACGAAGAACGTGAGAATCCCGTCGAGCAGCGTCACGCGGGACAGCACGATCGCCTGCCCGTCGACCGCGAGCAGGAACCCCGCCAGCGTGCCGATGAGAGTGGACCGGAACAGCGAGCGGGCGATGACGGCCGTGAGGAACACGGTCGCGATGCCGAGCACGGCGACGGCGAAGCGCCACCCGAACGAGTTGTCCGCGCCGAACAGCAGCATGCCGAGGCCGATGAGGTACTTGCCGAGCGGCGGGTGCGCGATGAACTCGGCGGCGTTCGTGAAGATGTCGGTCTGCCCGTCGACGAACCGCTGGTCCGTCGTCGGCTGGGAGTCGTCGGCGGGGTTGCCCGGCCAGGTGCCCTCGTACCCGAGGTGCACGATCGACCAGCCGTCCTTGACGTAGTAGGTCTCGTCGAACACGAGCGAGTGCGGGTGGCCGAGCGTGACGAGCCGCAGCACCGCCGCCAACAGGGTGACGCCGAGCGGCCCGGCCCAGCGCCACAGTGCGACGCGCCTGGCGGTCGAGAGCGTGCGCCCCCACCAGTCGTCGAGACGGGAACCGACCGGCCCGTCGGGGACGGCGGTGCGGTCGTCGGTCAGCGCGCTGGTCATCGCAGAGCATCCTACGGATCGACGCCATGTCCGCGCTGCCGCGCACAGGCGACCACAATGGTCCCGTGATCGTGCTCGCAGCAACGCCCATCGGCAACCTCGGCGACGCCTCCAGGCGGTTGGTCGAGACCCTCTCGAACGCAAGCGTGGTCGCTGCCGAGGACACCCGCACCGCGATCCACCTCATGCGGGCGCTCGGCATCGAGAACCGACCCCGCCTCATCGCCCTGCACGAGCACAACGAGCGCGCGAAGGCGGCCGAGGTCGTCGAGCTCGCCCGTGACGAGGACGTCGTGGTCCTCACCGACGCCGGCATGCCCGCGATCAGCGATCCCGGCTTCCCCCTCGTCGAGGCCGCCGCTGCCGCCGGGGTGACGGTGACGGCGTTGCCGGGGCCGTCCGCCGTGCTCATGGCGCTCGCCGTGTCCGGCCTGCCGACCGACCGGTTCAGCTTCGAGGGGTTCCCGACACGCAAGGGCGGTGAGCGGCGGCGGCTGTTCTCCGCGCTCTCCGGCGAGCAGCGCACGATGGTGTTCTTCGAGTCCCCGCACCGGCTCGCCGACACGCTGTCCGACATGGCCGCGGGCTTCGGCGACGACCGGCGCGCGGTGGTCTGCCGCGAGCTGACGAAGCTGCACGAGGAGGTCCGGCGCGGGTCCCTCGCGGAGCTCGCGGCGTGGGCGGCCGACGGGGTGCGCGGCGAGATCTGCGTCGTCGTCGAGGGGTCGACCGGGGCGCTCGACGTGACGACGATCGAGGACGGGGTCCGGCTCGTGCTCGAGCGGGTTGCCGCCGGGTCCCGCATGAAGGAGGCGGCGGCGGCCGTCGCGGACGCGACGGGGCTGTCGAAGCGCGACCTCTACGAGGGTGCGCTGGCGGCGCGGTAGACGCGAGCGTCACGGGCCGGGAGGCGCGGCTCCGGACGCGCACCGCGCCTCCCGTCCGGTTCTCCACAGGTGGCGCGCGGGGCGCGTCATGCGGCTCCGGTGCGCCCGTAGGATGGTCCGCATGTCCGACGGGTCCTCGTTCAGCATCACCACGCCGATCTTCTACGTGAACGACGTGCCCCACATCGGGCACGCCTACACCGAGGTCGCCGCGGACGTCCTCGCGCGCTGGCACCGGCAGCGCGGCGACGACACCTGGCTCCTGACCGGCACGGACGAGCACGGGCAGAAGATCCTCCGCACGGCGTCCGCGAACGACGTCACGCCCCAGGAGTGGGCGGACCGGCTCGTGACCGAGGCGTGGAAGCCGCTCCTCGACACCGTCGACGTGGCGAACGACGACTTCATCCGCACCACGGACGAGCGCCACGAGCGCGGCGTGACGGCGTTCCTGCAGAAGCTGTACGACGACGGCTACATCTACGCGGGCGAGTTCGAGGGCTTCTACTGCGTCGGCTGCGAGGAGTACAAGCAGCCGAGCGACCTCGTGCCCGGCACGGGTGCGTACGAGGGCCAGCAGGTCTGTGCGATCCACTCGATCCCGGTCGAGGTGCTGGCCGAGCGCAACTACTTCTTCCGCATGTCCGACTTCGAGCAGCGCCTGCTCGACCTGTACGAGTCGAACCCGCAGTTCATCCAGCCCGAGAGCGTCCGCAACGAGATCATCTCGTTCGTCAAGCAGGGCCTGCGCGACCTGTCGATCTCGCGGTCGAGCTTCGACTGGGGCATCCAGATCCCGTGGGACCACGACCACGTGCTCTACGTGTGGTTCGACGCCCTGCTCAACTACGTCACGGCGCTCGGCTACGGCACCGACGACGACGAAGTCTTCCAGCGCCTGTGGCCGAGCGTGCACATCGTCGGCAAGGACATCGCCCGCTTCCACGCGGTGATCTGGCCGGCGATGCTGATGGCCGCCGGGCTGCCCGTCCCCGAGCGCGTGTTCGGGCACGGCTGGCTGCTCGTCGGCGGCGAGAAGATGTCCAAGTCGAAGCTGACCGGCATCGCGCCGTCCGAGATCACGGACACGTTCGGGTCCGACGCTTTCCGCTACTACTTCCTCCGCGCGATCACCTTCGGGCAGGACGGCAACTTCAGCTGGGAGGACATCTCCGCCCGCTACCAGGCCGAGCTCGCGAACGGGTTCGGCAACCTCGCGTCCCGCCTGGTCGCGATGCTGCAGAAGTACTTCGACGGCGCGGTGCCCGAGCGCGGCGCGCTGACCGGGTCGGACGAGGCGATCGACGCCCTCGCGGTGTCGGTCACCGAGCGTGCCGACGCGGCCATCGCGGCGTTCGCCCCGCACGAGGCCATCGCCGCGGTGTGGGAGCTCGTCGACGCCCTGAACGGGTACATCACCGAGCAGCAGCCGTGGGCCCTGGCGAAGGACGACGCCCAGCGCGAGCGGCTCGGCACCGTGCTGTCCACCGCGCTCCGCGGCCTCGGCACGGTCGCGGTGCTGCTGTCGCCGGTCATGCCGAAGGCGACCGAGAAGCTCTGGGCCGCGATCGGTGCGGGTGGCTCCATCACCGAGCAGCGCGTGGACCGGGCGTGGGAGTGGCAGGGCGCGTCGACCGTGGTCCCGCTCGAGAGCGGGCTGTTCCCGCGCATCGAGCAGTCCGAGCAGGGCGCCGCGTGACCGACGCGCACCTCCGCTCCCGCGGCGACGGCGACGGGTCGAAGCGGGACCTGACCTACCCGCCGCTGCCCGAGGCGCTGGTCGTCCCGGTGTACGACAACCACACCCACATGGAGATCGCCGACGGTGGCGACGGCGCGCTCGACTACCGCGAGCACCTCGGCCGGGCGTCGAGCGTCGGTGTCCGTGGTGTCGTGCAGGTCGGCACCGACCTCGCGACGTCGGAGTGGTCGGCCGCCATCGCAGCACGGGAGCCCCGGGTCCTCGCCGCCGTGGCGCTCCACCCGAACGAAGCGCCGTCGCTGCAGGAGCAGGGGCTGCTCGACGAGCACCTCGCGGGCATCGAACGGCTCGCGGCGCTGCCCCGGGTCCGGGCGATCGGTGAGACCGGGCTCGACTTCTTCCGCACGGGCGAGGACGGCCGCGACGCCCAGGTCCGCTCGTTCGAGGAGCACATCCGCATCGCGAAGGAGCACGACCTCGCGCTCACGATCCACGACCGCGACGCGCACGACGCCGTGGTCGAGGTCCTCGACCGGGTCGGCGCTCCCGAGAAGACCGTGTTCCACTGCTTCTCGGGGGGCCCCGACCTCGCCCGGCTCTGTGCGGAGCGTGGCTGGTACATGTCGTTCGCCGGCACCGTGACGTTCAAGAACGCCGCACCCCTGCGCGAGGCCCTGCACGTCGCGCCGCGTCACCTGATCATGGTCGAGACCGACGCGCCGTACCTCACCCCGACGCCGTACCGCGGCCGACCGAACGCGCCGTACCTCATCCCGCTCACGCTCCGGTCGATGGCCGAGACCCTCGGGACCGACGCCTCGATGCTCGCGGCACAGATCGCCTCGAACACCGAGCTCGTCTACGGTGCGTGGGACGCCGAGCCCGTGACGGTGGACGGCTAGTGGCGACGCTCCTCGGCCCGGCGGAGATCCGGGACCTCGCCGCCCGGCTCGACGTCACCCCGACGAAGAAGCTCGGCCAGAACTTCGTGCACGACGCCAACACCGTCCGGCGCATCGTGGCGTCCGGCCGGGTGTCGGCCGACTCGGCCGTCCTCGAGATCGGGCCCGGCCTCGGATCGTTGACGCTCGGTCTCACCGAGACCGGCGCCTCGGTGACCGCGGTGGAGATCGACGGTCGCCTCGCTGCCGAGCTCCCGGCGACCGTGGCCACGATGCAGCCCGACGCGCGGCTCCGCGTGATCCACCAGGACGCCCTCACCGTCGCCGCGACCGACCTGCCGGAGTCGCCGACGCACGTCGTCGCGAACCTGCCGTACAACGTCTCCGTCCCGGTGCTGCTCCACCTGCTGGCGACCTTCCCGTCCATCGAACGCGCGCTCGTCATGGTGCAGGCCGAGGTCGGCTACCGCATCGCCGCGGGACCCGGCAGCAAGGTCTACGGGGCGCCGAGCGTCAAGGCCGCGTGGTACGGGTCGTGGTCGATCGCCGGACAGGTCAGCCGTCAGGTGTTCTGGCCGGTGCCGAACGTCGACAGCGTGCTCGTCGGGTTCGACCGGCACGAGCCCCCCGGGGACGAAGCCCTGCGGGCGCAGGTCTTCGCGCTCGTCGACGGCGCGTTCCAGCAGCGGCGGAAGATGCTGCGGCAGAGCCTGTCCGGCGTCCTCGGCAGCAGTGCCCGAGCGTCGGAACTCCTCACCGCCGCCGGGGTCGACCCGACGGCCCGTGGGGAGATGCTCAGCGCCGACGACTTCGTGCGGCTCGGCCGGACGGTGCTCGCCGCGGGGGAGTGACCCCGTCGGTCGCATCGGCCGTCGGGCTCCAGTGCCCGGGACGCTGGAACCCCGCCGGCAGGACCGTGGCCGCGTCGCCCCGTGCCGCGTTGACCTGCATCTGCGTGAGGAACAGTGCTCCGCAGAGGCCGGTGCCGCGCAGGTCCGCGTCGCGGAGGTCCACGCCGAGCAGGTCGCAGCGGTCCAACCAGGCACCCCGGAGGTCCGCCGCGATCGCGAGCGACCCGCGCAGCGTCGCCCCGCGCAGGTCGGCCCCACGCAGGTCCGCGCCGACGAGGTCCGTCCCCGGACCGACCCGCTGGCCGTCGGCGCCGACCGGACCCCGTCCCCGTGCGATCGCACTCGCCTCGAGCAGGAGCGGGCGGGCACGGTCGTACTCGGCGTCGACGTCGAGGGTGGCGAGGTCTGCCGGCGCCCCGTCGCTCAGCAGACGGACGTGCTCGAACGCCTGGACCCACGGGGTCTCGTCGTGTGACGCTCGCACGAGGGTGATCGCCTCGTCGAGGTACCGCAGGAGGTCGTGGAGTCGTCGGACGATCGGGAACGTGGCGAACATGGACCGCCGCGTCTCGGGGTCATCGCGCCACGAGCGGCCCGCGAAGGTGTGCCGGGAGACCTTCTGCCCGGCCCCCGAGCAGTCGAACACCGTGCAGCCGGAGAAACTCCGTTCACGCAGGTGCGGGTGGATCCGGCAGCCGTCCGCGTCGTCGAGGTTCGTGCACGGGTCGCCAGCGTCCTTGTCGAACGGGAAGTCCGCGGACCGCGTGAACGCCAGGGCGACGCAGCACAGGCCGAAGCAGTTCGCGCAGTCGGCGCCGAGGTCTTCGCGTCGTCCCAGCTCGACACGCGTCCGCGTCGTCATCAGTGGTCGTTGACCCGGACGACCGTCCCACCGGTCAGCGACCGCAACTGCTCGAAGGTCAGGGGGAGCACGCTGTTCGCGGTCCCCGCGGCCGACCAGACCGTGTCGTACTCGCGGAGCGCCTCGTCCACCACGGTGCGGATCGGGGCCGGGTGGCCGACGGGGGAGACGCCGCCGATCGGCTGCCCGGTGATCTCGCGGACCTGTTTCGCGGTGGCCATCGTGAGCTCGGCCGCTCCGATCTGGGCCGCGAGCAGGTCGGTGTCGACCCGGTGCCGACCGGAGGTCATCGCGAGCAGGGGTGCACCGTCCGCCAGGAACAGCAGGCTGCTCGCGATGGCTCCCGGTTCGGTCCCGAGCGCGGCGGCGGCCTGCGCGGCGCTGTGGGTCGAGTCGGGGAGTTCCCGGGCGGTCGCGTCGATGCCGGCTTCAGCGACGATGCGCTGGACGGTGGCGAGGCGGTCGTTCATCACCGCCCATCTTCGTGGGATCTGGTGTCCAGCGCGAGTCCCTCGACAGCGAACGCGCGCGACGGGTCCTCGAGATCCCCAGCACGTCGACCTGCACGCGTGGACCGACCGGATGGCCCTAGGCTTCGACGGGTGTCTGCACCGCGTTCCCGTTCCACACTCGTCCTCCTGCTCACGGCAGTGGTCGGAGGCTGCGCCATCGTGGTCGTCGCCGTGCGCGCGCTGCTCCGGGATCCGTCCGCCGACGCCGCGTGGGTGGCCGTCGCGCTGGGCGCGATGTTCGTCGCGTGGGGGATCACCTTCGACCGGCTCCCCGACGATGACGACGACCGCGAGGGCCACGACCGGGACGATCCTCGTGCGTCGATCTGGACGCCCCGTCGCCTCAACGCCGCCCTGTCGACCGGCTTGGCGATGACGGGGGCCTACGTCGTGATCCGCGCGCTCGGTCGGCCGGTCGACACAGCGCTGATCGGGGCCCTCACCTGGCCGGCGTGGCGGCTCGTCAACCGGTTCCTCGACGGCGTGATCCGGCGGCGCGGAGCTCGCGGCGAGGCGGACGGCGCCACCGACTGAGCGCGCCCGCCACCCGTCACCCGTCACCCGCCGCCCGCCGCCGGCCCGGCGGCGGGGACGGTGAGCCGGTCGTCAGTGCCCGCGCGACGCCAGCGCCTCGATGAGCTGCTGCTGCGTCCCGTCACGCTCCGACCACCGCAGCGGCAGGACGTTCTGCACGAGGATCTCCGGGGCGGCACCCGAGCGCAGCAGGTCGACGACCTCGGTCAGGAAGTCGTCGAGCGGCATCCCGCCGAAGTCCACTCCTTCTCCCATGATGTCCGTCGCGACCGCCGGCGGCGCCAGTTCGAGCACGGCGACCGGCGACCCGGACAGCTGCTGCCGGAGCGAGAGCGTGTACGAGTGCACGGCGGCCTTCGTCGCGCTGTACGTCGGCGTCGCCGTGAGCGGGGTGAATGCCAGCCCCGACGTCACGGTGACGATCGTCGACGCGGGACGGGTGAGCAGGTGCGGCAGGAACGCGTCGACAAGACGGATCGTCCCGAGCAGGTTCGTCTCGACGACGGCGACGGCGTCGCGCAGGTGCTCCGACGAGCGCAGGTCCTCGGTGCGCATGATGCCCGACATCGTGATCAGGGCGTCGAGCGCGGGGTACGCCTCGGTGACGGCGGCGGCCGCAGCGGTGATCGACGCCGGGTCGGTGACGTCGAGCTGCACGGTACCGAAGCCGTGCTCGGCGGCGAGCGAGTCGAGCAACGACCGGCGTCGGCCGCCGATCACGACGGTGCTGCCCGCTGCCTGCAGGCGGAGCGCGAGGCCGAGGCCGATGCCCGAGGTCGCGCCGGGGATGAAGACGATGGAGTTCGTGATGTCCATGTCCACCACCGTGGTGCGACGCTCCAGGAGCATCCAGAGCCCGGTCATCGGGGGACCGCCGATCCCTGGCACGTGGCGCGCCGCGGGGGCACGATGATGACCATGGACCGACTTGTGCTCGCCGACTTCCTCCGTCGCCGCCGAGAACTGCTGCGCCCCGAGGACGTCGGACTCGGTTCCGGGCAGCGCCGCCGGACGCCGGGGCTCCGGCGCGAGGAGGTGGCCGCGCTGGCGGGGATGTCCGCCGACTACTACACCCGACTCGAGCAACAGCGCGGGCCCCAGCCGTCCGAGCAGATGGTCGCAGCGATCGCCCGGGCACTCCGCTGCACCCTCGACGAGCGCGACCACCTGTTCCGCCTCGCCGGGCACAACGCACCCGCACGGGTGCACCGCTCCGACCACGTCGACCCCGCGATCCTCCGTGTGCTCGACCGTCTCGAGGACACCCCGGCCATCGTGGTCAACGACCTGGGGGAGACCCTGGTCGAGAACGAGCTCGGAGCCGCACTCGTCGGCACGACCACCGGCCTGCCCGGCAACGAGCGGTACCAGCCGTGGCGGTGGTTCATGACGGAGTACGAGCGGGCGAGGTACGCGCCCGAGGAGCACGAACGGCTCGCTCGGGCACAGGTCGCAGCTCTCCGCGCCGCCGTCGGCGCCGCCGGGCCGGGCAACGGTCGGGCTGCCCGGCTGATCGCCGACCTCGAGGCGGGCAGCGCGGACTTCCGGGCGCTCTGGTCCCTGCACGAGGTGGCCAGCCGCTGGGAGGACCACAAGACGTTCGTCCACCCCGAGCTCGGTCGGATCACGGTCGACTGCCAGGTGCTGCACACCACGAGCCAGACGCAGGCGCTGCTGCTCTTCACGGCGCCGGCGGGCAGTGAGGCCGCGCAGAAGCTCGAGCTCCTCAGGGTCGTGGGTCGGCAGGTCTTCTCCGGCTGAGACCTGCGCACCGTGCGGGTCCGTCCGGCCCGTGCGGCTCCGTTCGGCCGCGCATTGTGCAGCTTTGTCCGGACCCGTGCGAGTCCGTCCGGCCCGTGCGAGCTTGACCGTCCGCGCACCGTGCAAGGTTGTTCACCCGGTGCCGCCGCGACCGCTCGGTGCGGCCCCACAACCTCGCACCGAGCCATCAGCGGCGCACGGATCGGACAAGGTCGCACCGTGCGGCTTCGTCCGGCCGTACGGGTCCGTCGGCTCCGGAGGCTTCGTCCGGCCCGTGCGAGCTCGGCCGTCCGCGCACCGTGCGAGGTCGTCCACCCGGTGCCGCCGCGACCGCTCGGTGCGGCCCTACAACCTCGCACCGAGCCACCATCGGCGCACGGATCGGACAAGGTCGCACCGTGCGGATTCGTCCGGCCGTGTGGGTCCGGGCGGGTCCGTCCGGCCCGTGCGAGCTTGGCCGTCCGCGCACCGTGCGAGGTTGTCCACCCGGTGCCGCCGCGACCGCTCGGTGCGGCCCTACAACCTCGCACCGAGCCATCAGCCGCGCACGGATCGGACAAGGTCGCACCGTGCGGCTTCGTCCAACCGTGCGGGTCCGTCGGCTCAGGAGGCTCCGTCCGGCCCGTGCGAGTTCGGCCGGCCGCGCACCGTGCGAGGTTGTTCACCGGGTGCCGTCGCGACCGTTCGGTGCGGCCCTACAACCTCGCACCGAGCCATCAGCGGCGCACGGATCGGACAAGGTCGCACCGTGCGAGTCCGGCGAACCCCACGACAACACCCCACCCACCGATCAACACCGCGCCCACCGAGCAACACCCCACCCACCGAGCAACGCCGCGTCACACACCTGGCGACTCCAGGGTGCCGTGCCTAGGGTGGCGAGGTGAGCACTCCCCGCGTGTACGTCATCCACGAGAACCCCGAGTGGTTCCCGCCGCTCGCCGCTGCCTTCGAGGCCGAGGGGGTCCCCGTCGAGGAGATCCTCCTCACCGAGGGCCGGATCGACCTCGCCGCCGAGCCCGAGCCGGGCGTGTACTGGTCACGGATGTCGGCGAGCTCCCACACCCGCGGGCACGAGCACAGCAAGGAGTACACCCGCGCGGTCCTCGGCTGGCTCGAGCGCGCCGGCCGGCAGGTCGTCGGCGGCAGCCACGTCCTCGAGCTCGAGGTGTCGAAGGTCGCCCAGCACGGACTGCTCCGGAACGCCGGGTTCGACGTCCCCCGCACCACCGCCGTCTTCGGGCGCACGACGCTCAAGCAGGCCGCCCACGACTTCACCGGCGGCCAGGACGTGCCCTTCATCACGAAGCACAACCAGGGCGGCAAGGGCCTCGGCGTCCGTCGCTTCGACTCGCTCGCCGAGTTCGACGCCTACGTCGACAGCCCGGAGTTCGAGGAGCCGGTCGACGGCATCACCCTGCTGCAGGAGTACCTCACCGCCCGCGAGCCGTTCATCACCCGCGTCGAGTTCGTCGGCGGCGAGTTCGTCTACGCCGTCCGCGTGGACACGAGCGCCGGCAGCTTCGAGCTCTGCCCGGCCGACGCGTGCGAGGTCCCGCAGGTCATCGCGGGGGCGGTCTGCGACGTGCCCGGCACCGAGGCCGTCGGCGCACCCCCGGCGTTCAGCGTCCGCACCGAGGTCACGGCCGAGCACCCGCTCGTCCAGCAGCTCCGCACGTTCCTCGCCGACCAGCGCATCCAGATCGCGGGCGTCGAGTTCATGGAGACGACCGACGGTCGCACGGTCGTCTACGACATCAACACGAACACGAACTACAACCCCGCCGTCGAGGAGACCGCGCCGGCCTCCGGCCCGCGCTCCATCGCGCGGTACCTCGGTGGCCTGCTGGAGACGCAGTACGCGGCGCACCTGACGGCCTGAGAACGCAAGACCCACCGGACTGGAGGCGCGGTGCGGGCCCGCCCCGCGCCTCCAGGCCGTCAATCCCCACCTCCCCAAGGAACTCACCCCGTGCGATTCGGATACTGGACCCCGCTCTTCGGCGGCTGGCTGCGCAACGTCGACAACGAGCACATGCCGGTCACCTTCGACTACGTCAAGCGACTGGCGCAGCGCGCCGAGCGCATCGGCTTCGACCTGACGCTCGTGCCGGAGCTGAACCTCAACGACATCAAGGGCACCGCGGCACCGAGCCTCGAGGCGTGGGCGCTCGCCGCCGGGATCGCGGCGACGACCGAGCGCCTCGAGATCATGGCGGCGATGCGGCCCGGGTACCACCTGCCCGCCGTCACCGCGAAGCAGGCCGCGACCATCGACGACATCTCGTGCGGCCGGTTCACGTTCAACGTGGTGAGCGCGTGGTGGGCGGAAGAGGCCAAGCAGTACGGCGGGATCTTCTCCGAACACGACGACCGGTACAAGCGCACGGCGGAGTTCGTCGAGGTCATGAAGGGGCTCTGGCGGGAGACGCCGTACTCCTTCCACGGCGAGTACTACGACATCGAGAACAGCCACCTCGAGCCGAAGCCCCGGGTCACCCCGCGCATCTACGCCGGCGGCGAGAGCGAGGCCGGCAAGGCGGCGATCACGGGCTACGCGGACGCGTACGTGACCCACGGCGGCACGGTCGAGGAACTCCGGACGAAGATCGCCGAGATGAAGCAGCGCCGGGTCGACGCCGGGCTGCCGCCGTTCGAGGCGTTCGGCATGGCCGCCTACGTCATCGTCCGCGAGACCGAGGAGGAGGCGCAGGCCGAGCTCGCCCGGATCACGGACGTGCAGCACGGCCACGCGTACGAGTCCTACCAGGACTTCATCTCGAAGTCGCAGCTCGAGCACGTCCCGTCGCTCGAGGACTACTCGGTGTCGAACCGCGGCCTCCGCCCCGGCTTCGTCGGCACGCCCGAGCAGGTCGCCGCGCGGATCCGGGAGTTCGAGGACGCCGGGGTCGACACGCTGCTGCTGCAGTTCTCGCCGCAGCTCGAGGAGATGGACCGGTTCGGCGAGCAGGTCATCCCCCTGGTCCGCCCCGCGGTGACGGTGCCGTCCGGGGCGGGCGCCTGATGGGGGCCACCGAGGACGACTGGGCGTTCGAGACGCGGCAGATCCGCGCCGGCTACAAGGCCGACCCGGGCTGGGGCGCCAACGTCCCGCCGATCGCCCAGAGCGCCGCCTTCGTGTACCCGTCGGGTGAGGACGCCGCCGCCCGGTTCCTGCTCGACGCACCGGGGCACACCTACTCGCGGGTGAACAACCCGTCCGCGGCCGCGCTGGAGCGTCGGATCGCCGACCTCGAGGGCGGTGTCGGCGCCCTCGCACTCGCGTCCGGGCAGGCGGCGACGTCGCTCGCGGTGCTCGGACTCGCCCGTGCCGGCGACCACGTGGTGTCGAGTGCGTCCCTGTACGGCGCGACCTACACGCTGTTCCACTCCACGCTGGGCGACCTCGGCATCTCGTTCACCTTCGTGCAGGACCCGACGGACCTCGACGAGTGGGCCGCGGCGGTCCGACCGGAGACGAAGGCGTTCTTCGGCGAGTCGATCCCGAACCCGCGCGGCGACGTCCTCGACTTCGAGGGGGTGGCCGGCGTCGCGCACGAGCACGGCGTCCCGCTCATCGTCGACAACACGATCGCGACCCCGTACCTCGTCCGGCCGATCGAGCACGGTGCGGACATCGTCGTGCACTCGGCCACGAAGTACCTCTCCGGGCACGGCAGCGCCATCGCCGGGCTCATCGTGGACAGCGGGAACTTCGACTGGGCGGCACACGCCGAGCGGTACCCGCAGCTCACGACGACCGAGCAGTCCGGGTTCGCGGGCACGAACTTCGCGTCGAAGTTCGGCCGTCGCGCGTTCATCCAGCGCACCCGGTCGAAGCTGTCCGCCGACCTCGGACCGGCGATCGCACCCTTCAACGCCTTCCTGGTGCTGCAGGGCATCCAGACGCTCTCGCTCCGCATGGAGCGGCACGTGTCGAACGCCGCCGCGGTGGCCTCGTGGCTCGACGCGCACGACCAGGTGCTCGGCGTGCACTACGCCGGACTGCCGACGTCGCCCTGGCACCACCTGGCCGAGCGGTACGTGCCGGCGGGACCGTCCGCCGTGCTCGCCTTCGACCTCGACGGCGGCGTCGACGCCGGACGGCGGTTCGTCGCGGCGCTCGAGCTGTTCGACCACGTCTCGAACATCGGCGACGTGCGCTCCCTCGTCGTGCACCCCGCGTCGACGACGCACGTGCAGATGACCTCGGCGGAGCGTGCGGCCGCGGGCGTCGGCGACGGGCTGATCCGCCTGTCGATCGGGCTGGAGCACGTGGACGACATCCTCGCGGACCTCGCGCGCGGCTTCGCGGCTGCGTCGGGATAGGTTGGGGGCATGACCACGTTGGCCGCACCGACCCGCGTGCGGACGCGCGCCCCCGGGAAGATCAACGTCTACCTGTCGGTCGGCGCCCTGCAGGACGACGGCTACCACGACGTGGCGACGGCGTACCAGGCGGTCTCGCTGTACGAGGACGTCTCGGCGGAACCGGCCGACGACTTCTCGGTGACCTTCACCGGATCCATCGACACGCGCGCGGTGCCGGTCGACGAGTCGAACCTCGCGATCCGTGCCGCCCGGCTCGTGGCCGACGCCGCCGGGTACCGCGGGGGCGTCCGGTTGACCATCGACAAGCAGGTCCCGGTCGCCGGCGGGATGGGCGGGGGATCCGCCGACGCCGCCGCGACCCTGCTCGCCGTCGACACGCTGTGGGGGACGGCGCTCGGGCGTGAGGAGCTCCTCCGGCTCGCCGCGCAGCTCGGCGCCGACGTGCCGTTCGCATTCGCCGGCGGCACCGCGGTCGGCACCGGTCGCGGCGACGAGCTGAGCCCGGCCCTGGCCAAGGGCGAGTTCCACTGGGTCCTCGCCCTGAGCGACGCCGGCCTGTCGACGCCGGCCGTGTACCGCGCCCTCGACGAGCACCGCGAGCGCTACCGCGCGGACATCGCCCCCGCGCCGACGACGCCCGTGGTCGAGGCGAACGTGCTGCAGGCCCTCCGCGCCGGCGACCCCGACCTCTTGGCGGACTGCCTGCACAACGACCTGCAGGCCCCGGCGATGCGCCTGCAGCCCACGCTCGCGACGACGCTTGAGATCGGCGAGAAGGCCGGTGCCCTCGCCGGACTCGTCTCGGGCAGCGGGCCGACCGTGGCGTTCCTCGTCGCCGACCGCGACGCGGCACTCGAGGTGCAGGTCGAGCTCAGTGCCGCCGGCATGGTCGCGGTGCGTGCCGCCGGTCCCGTGCACGGCGCCCGCCTCCTGCACTGACGGGCAGGCGCTCGGGCACGCGCTCGGCGTCGATCAGCTGCGGACGTACTCCGTGATGACGACGGTGCCGGTCTTCCAGTGCTCCTTCGCGGTGAACCCGTGCTCGGCGAGCACCGCGGCGGTCTCGGGCTCGATGTTGCGCGCCTTCACGGTCCCGCCGACGAACCACACCGTGTCGATGTCGCCCAGGCGGCTCGGGATCGTGGTGGCGAGGTCGCCCGTCTGGTTCCAGAGGACACCCGACTCGGTCCCGAGCTTGCGGACGCCGAGGTCCGTCATGCCCGTGAACGCCGTCGGGTACGAGATGCGGATGATGTCGGCCGTGGTGCCGGGGTGGCCGTAGACACTGCCGAACACGACGCCCTCGTCGGCGTCGGCCCGGTTGCTGCTGCGCTCGGCCGAGATGATCGCGGCGGCACGGGCCCAGGTGGAGTCCTGCTTCGCGAGGGGCTCCTTCACGGCGACGGCCGTCGGGACGGACAGCACGAGGACCGCGGCGACGACGGCGGCGAGCAGGGCCTTCGGACGGACGAACGTCAGCGCGAGGGCGATGAGCAGCGCGACGAACGGCAGGCTGAGCGAGGCGTACTTCGGGGAGTACAGGTGCTTGCCCATCGCCGTGGCGAGGACCAGCGCGGCGGTCGGGATCACGACGAGCGGCAGGGCGACCCGGACGGCCTGAGCGCGCACGAGGGACCGGACGGTCGCGGACCGTCGGTGTGCCTCGACCAGGACGAGCACCGTGCCGCCGAGCATCAGGGCCCAGGCGCCGGCGGCGTACACGTCGACACCGCCGAACCACGCCGTCGCGAACACCTGGGCGACGGTCCGTTCCCCGATGCCGGCGATCCACGCGACCTGCTTCGACTGCGACGCCACCTCGACGACGAGGGGCGAGACGGCGACGGCGGCGATCGCGGACGCGATCGCCCAGCGCACGACGACCCCGCGGGTCACGAGTGCCGGGCCGAGGTCGGGGCCACCGCGGGACACCGTTGTGCGGCGCACGGCGGCGCGTCGGGCGAGGAGCGTCCACAGCAGGGTCACGGCGTGCGCGACGACGGCGAGCGACAGGTAGACGTTGAAGGTGACCGAGACGAGCGCGAGTGCCCCGTAGGCCGCCCACCAGTGCAGGCTGCGCCCGGTGCGGGTCCGGCGGACCGCGGTCAGGCCGACGAGGGTGAGGCAGGCGGCGAGGGTCGTGATCGTGGCGTAGGGGCGCCCCTCGGACGCGGCCCACTGCACCCGCGGCAGCGCGATGAACACGAAACCGGCGGTGATGCCGAGCCGGCGCCCGCCGAGTCGACGGCCGAGGGCCACGAGGAGCCCGGCCGCCACCCCGATCGCGAGGGCGCTCGGGAACCGGAGCGTGAAGGGCGTGTACCCCACGAGCCAGAACCAGACGTGCATCAGCGCGTAGTACAGGCCGTGCACGGCGTCGACGCTGTGCAGCTCGGCCCAGAGCTGGGGCCAGCTGCGCGTGGCGCTCGTCACCGTGGCGGCCTCGTCGTACCAGAGCGACGGCACCCAGGCGAACGCGGCACCGACGAGGACGCCGAACGCGCCGACCGTCAGCTCCGGCGTGCGGACGACGGCGGCACCGGCGCTCGACGCGAGGCCGCGCAGGCGCGTCCGGAAGCGGGCACGGACCGGCGCGATCCCCGGGGAGCGGGGGATGCTGATGGTGCCGGTCCGTGGTGCAGTCACGGTGAGGACGGTATCCGCGGCGGCTGAGCAGGTGCCCGGCGTCCCGGCAGGCGAGACTGAGAGTTCCCCATACCGGTATCGTGCCGAGGACCATGACGAAGCTCCGCATCCGCGACGCCGCGCGGTACCTCGGCGTCAGCGACGACACCGTCCGACGGATGGTGGACGCCGGTGTGTTCACCCGGTCGACGGACGGTTCCGGCCGGACGGTCGTCGACGGTCGCGAGCTCGCGACGCACATCCGCGGGACCGCCGCCCAGCTCGACGACCCGTCCGGTGCGAGGAGCTCGGCCCGCAACCGGTTCGTCGGGATCGTCACCGACCTCGTCGTCGACGGGGTGATGGCGCAGGTCGAGCTGCAGAGCGGCCCGCACCGCGTCGTGTCCCTGATGAGCGCCGAGGCCGTCCGCGACCTCGGGCTCGAGGTCGGCACCGTCGCGGTGGCCTCGGTCAAGGCGACGATGGTCTCGGTCGAGGTGCCGGCGGAACTGGCCGACGCATGACCGACGACCGACGCCGGCTGCTGTCGCGGACCGCAGCGCTCGCGGGTGCCGGTGACCGGGCCGTCCGGGCGCTGGCCGAGGCGAGCGTCCTCGTCGTCGGGGCCGGCGGCCTCGGCGCGCCCGCGCTGACCTACCTCGCCGGGTCGGGGCTCCGCCGCGTCACCATCGTCGACCTCGACGTCGTCGACACGTCGAACCTCGCACGGCAGACGCTCTTCGCCCGGGCGGACGTCGGCCGTCCCAAGGCGGAGTGCGCGGCCGAGCGCGTCCGTGGCGTCGACCCGGAGCTCGAGGTGGTGGCGATCGCCGAGCCGTTCCGCCCGGAGCACGTCACGGGGCACGACGTGGTCGTCGACGCCGCGGACAGCGTCGAGGTCACCCGGGCGATCTCGGACGCCTGCGCCGCGGCCGGGATCCCGTTCGTCTGGGGGACCGTGCTCGGGACCGACGGGCAGGTGTCGGTGTTCCACGACACCGGCCCGGAACCGATCGACTTCCACGACCTGCACCCGGACGCCCTGCCGGACGAGGGGTCCTGCGCGCTCGACGGCGTGCTCCCCGCGCTCTGCGGTGCCGTCGGCAGCGTGATGGCGGCGCAGGTGACGGCCCTCGTCGCCGGCATCGGGGAACCGTTGACCGGTCGGGTGCTGACGGTCGACGCCCGGCGCTGGCGGTGGACCGAGAGCACGCTCCGCCGCGGCCCCGGGTCCCGCCGCCCGGCCCCGACGGTCGACGACGCCCCGCCCCGGATCGCACCGGCCGCCCTCGCCGCGCGACTCGGCCGGTCGGCCGACGGGAGCACGAGCGACGGCAGCACGGACGACGGCAGCACGAGCGACGGCAGCACGAACGACGGCAGCACGAACGACGGCAGCATGGACGACGACAGCCGGTCGGCCGACGGCACGTCGGGCGCGACCGTCCTCGTCGACGTGCGCACCCCGGCCGAACGGGCCACCGGCATCGTCCCCGGCAGCCTCCGTCCGGAGGACCTCCCCGCGGACGACGACCGGCCCCTCGTGGTGGTGTGCGCGAGCGGCGTCCGCGCGACCGCCTGGGCGCGCACCGCCCGCGCCGCCGGGCTCGACGCGACCGTGCTCGACGGTGGCATCCAGGCGTGGCAGCGCGAGGGACTACCGATGACCATCCCCGCATCGGCCGCAGATGCGGGTACGATCGCGGAATGACGACGCACGTGCGGAACGCCGCCCTCCTGCTCGCCGCTGCCGCACTCGCCGCCGTCGGCCTCGCGGGATGTGCGACGACCGGCACGGCCGCCCCGAGCGCGAGCGCGCGCACCGCGTCGTCCGGCAGCGCATCGGCGAGTCCGACCGGCGCGATCACCGTCTTCGCGGCGGCGTCGCTCCAGAAGACCTTCACCACCCTCGGCGAGCAGTACGAGGCCGCCCACCCGGGGACCACGATCACCTTCTCCTTCGCCGGGTCGAGCGACCTCGTCACCCAGATCCAGAACGGCGCCCCCGCCGACGTCTTCGCCTCCGCCGACGAGGCGAACATGCAGAAGCTCGTGGGGACCGACGTCGCCGCCGGCTCCGCGCACGACTTCGCCACGAACGTCCTCGAGATCGCCGTGGCCCCCGGCAACCCGAAGGGGATCACCGGCCTCCGTGACCTGACGGCGTCGGACGTGCAGCTCGTCACGTGCGCGACCCCGGTGCCGTGCGGCGCCGCGACCGCGAAGGTCGGACGGGCGAGCGGCGTCGACCTCCGCCCGGTGAGCGAGGAGCAGTCCGTGACCGACGTCCTCGGGAAGGTCGAGTCCGGGCAGGCGGACGCCGGACTCGTCTACGTCACCGACGTCGAGGGCGCAGGCGGCAAGGTCGACGGCGTGCGCTTCGGCGCCGCGTCGAAGGCCGTGAACACCTACCCGATCGGTGTCCTGCAGGACGCGGCGAACCCCCGCCTCGCGGCGTCGTTCACCGCGTACGTGCGCTCCGACGCCGGCCGGGAGGTCCTCACCGCCGCCGGCTTCGGCGCCCCCTGACCCGTGCCCGAGGCGACCGAGCCGACCGGTGACGCCGGCCGCACCCCCGACCGAGCGGTCCGCGCCGCCGGGCCGCGGGCGGTCCGCGCCGTCCGGACGCCGGTGCCGTGGTGGCTCCCGCTCCCGGCGGTGCTCGGCGGCCTGTTCGTCGTGGTGCCGGTCCTCGCGATGGTCGGCCGCGTCGACTGGGGCTCCTTCGGCGCACTCGTCACCTCACCCGCGTCGCTGACGGCCCTCGGGCTGAGCCTCGGCACCGCGGCGGCCGCGACGGGGATCGCGTTCGTGCTCGGGTACCCGCTCGCCGTGCTCTTCGCCCGGTCGACGTCGCGGTGGATCGGCGCGGCCCGGGCACTCGTCCTGCTGCCGCTCGTGCTCCCGCCGGTGGTCGGGGGACTGGCGCTCCTCGCGGCGTTCGGTCGACTCGGCGTGGTCGGCGCGTGGCTCGACGACCACGGCCTCCGCATCGCCTTCACCACGACCGCGGTCGTCATCGCCCAGACCTTCGTCGCGATGCCGTTCCTGGTGTCGTCCATCGAGGGGGCGCTGCGCGTCGGCGGCGACCGGTTCGAGCGGGTCGCCGCGACGCTCGGCGCGTCCCCGACCCGGACGTTCCTGACCGTGACGACACCACGCGTGCTGCCGGGGATCCTCGCCGGCCTCGTCCTCTGCTTCGCCCGCGCGCTCGGCGAGTTCGGGGCCACCCTGACCTTCGCGGGCAGCCTGCAGGGCGTGACCCGGACGCTACCGCTCGAGATCTACCTGCAGCGCGAGATCGACCCGGACACGGCGGTCGCGCTGGCCCTCGTGCTGGTCGTCGTCGCGCTCGTGGTCATCGGTGCGTCCGCGGTCCGCACCCGGACGGTGATCGCATGACGAGCGACCACCCGGGACACGGCGGCCTCCGCGCCCACGTCGTGGTGCCGGACCGCGGCGTCGACGTGCGACTCGATGTCGCCCCGGACGAGTGCGTCGCGCTGGTCGGTCCGAACGGCGCGGGCAAGTCCACCGTCGTCGAGACCCTCGCCGGCCTGCTGCGGGTCCGGTCCGGCGCGGTCGTCCTCGGCGGGCGCGACCTGACGGGCGTCCGCGCACACCGCCGCGGCGTCGGCCTCGTCGCGCAGCGCGCCGACCTCTTCCCGCACCTGTCGGTCGCCCGCAACGTCGCGTACGGACCGCGCGCGACCGGTTCCGGCAGCCGGGAGGCGCGACACCGGTCCGACGCGGCCCTCGCCGCCGTCGGCGTGGCCGGGTTGGCGGACCGCGCCCCGGGGACGCTCTCGGGCGGACAGGCCCAGCGCGTCGCGATCGCCCGGGCACTCGCCACCGACCCCGTGCTCCTGCTCCTCGACGAGCCCACCTCGGCGCTCGACGTCGACGCCCGCGCCGAGGTCCGGACCGCCCTGGGCACCGCCCGCACCGGTCGACCGACGGTCCTCGTCACGCACGACCCGCTCGAGGCCGTCGGCCTCGCGGACCGCATCGTCGTGCTCGCGGGTGGCCGGGTGGTCGAGCAGGGACCGACCGCCGCCGTCCTCGGTCGTCCGACCAGTGCGTTCGCGGCGTCCTTCTCGGGGCTGACGCTCGTCGGCGGCACCGCCACCCGGGGTGGGATCGCACCGGTCGACGGCGGCGAGCTCGTCTCGACGACGCACACCGTGCCTCCCGGGTCGCCCGCCCTCGCCGCCTACCACCCGACGGTCGCCGTCGTGACCCGCGACGGCGCCGGACCGACGCGCCGGGTGACCGCGCTCGAGCCGCGGGACGGACTCGTCCGGGTGCGGGCCGGTGCCCTCGTGGCCGACGTCACCGTGGCGGTCGCGGCGACGCTCGGACTCGTCCCCGGGGACGTCGTGCGCATCGCCGTGCCGCCGGACGAGCTGACGGTCTACCCGCCCGCCTGACCCGACGCTCTGCGCGGGACGGACCGGTTCAGCCGCCGGCGAAGGGCGGCATCACGTCGACGACCGCCACGCCGTCGAGCCGGGTCGACCGGTCGCGCGTGGTCACCCCGTCGACGAGGTAGGAGCACCGTTCCTGCAGTGCCCGCCAGCGGTCGGGGTCCTCGGCCGTCACCGACCGCAGCGCGTCGTCGAGCGCCGAGGCCCGCACGGTGACCTCGTCCGCGCCGACCGCAGCACGGGCCGCCGCGAAGAACCGGATCGTCGTCACGCTCAGCCCCCGATCGCGCTCATGCCGCGGGTGGGGTGCACGAGGCCGTCGCTGTCGTCGCCGTGGTCGCGGGGCTTCGCCCACATCGCCCGACGCCAGAGCTCGGCGACCTCGTCGTCGGAGGCACCGGCGCGCATCGGACCGAGGACGTCGGTCTCGTCGTCCGAGAACAGGCAGCTCCGGACGTTGCCGTCGGCGGTCAGACGGGTGCGGGTGCAGTCGGCGCAGAACGACTCGGTGATGCTCGCGATGATCCCGATCGTGCCGAGTTCGGCACCGACACCGCCGTCGGCCGTCCGCGCGAGCACGCGGAAGCGCTCGGCGGGAGCACCGTCGCGGGGTGCCTCGTCCGGCACCAGGGCGAACGTGTCCGACAGCATCGCGCGGGTCTCGGCCGCGGTCACCATCGACGTGCGGTCCCAGGCGTGGTCGGGGTCGAGCGGCATCTGCTCGATGAACCGGAGCTCGTAGCCACGGTCGAGGCACCACTGCATGAGGTCGGGTGCGAGGTGGTCGTTCACGCCGCGCAGCAGCACCGCGTTCACCTTGATCGCGAGACCCGCTGCGCGAGCGGCCTCGAGCCCGGCGATGACCTTGTCGAGGAACGGGCGCCGGGTGACGGTGGCGAAGACGTCCGGGTCGACGGTGTCGAGCGAGACGTTCACGCGTCGGAGGCCGGCGTCGTACAGGGCGGCCGCGCGGTGGGCGAGCCCGATCGCGTTCGTCGTGAGCGAGAGCTCGGGGGCGTCGGGCAGGGCCGCGCAGCGGGCGATGACGTCCACCAGGTCGTGGCGGAGCATCGGCTCGCCGCCCGTGAACCGGACCTTGCGCACGCCGAAGCGCTCGGAGCCGAGCCGGACGAGGCGCTCGATCTCGGCCGCGGTCATCAGGGCGTCGTCGGGGGCGAACGGCAGGCCAGCCGCCGGCATGCAGTAGGTGCACCGGAGGTTGCAGCGCTCGGTCAGCGACACGCGCAGGTCCACGGCGCGCCGTCCGAACCGGTCGAGCAGGCCGTCGGAGGAGCCGAGCAGGGTCGCTGGTGCCATGGGCGTCAGCGTACGTCCTCGGCGGCCCCGGCACCTGACGACTGCGCGATCGCGCGTTCCCGGAAGGCGAGCCGGCGACCCCAGCGCCCCCAGTCGGCACGCCGGGTGCGCACCAGGGTGACGACCACGATGACGGCGATCGCGGCGGCGAGCCACCACCGGTAGGCGTCCGCCGACGGCCACACCCCGCGCAGGGCGATCGCGAGTCCGATCGACAGCCACTCCCAGCGGCCCGAGAGCACCACGAACGGGATGAGGAGCAGGGCGTACCAGGGGTAGCGCGGGGTCACCGCGAGGAACGTGACGCCGATCATGAGGACCTCGCCGGACCAGGGACGCGACGGGTCGGACAGGCGCCAGGCGACGAAGGCCGCCGCCAGCACGAGCAGGCCGACCACGATCGTCGCCGCGTCGCCGTGGAACACGAGCGAGACGAGGGCGAACCGGGAGCCGTCCTCGTAGCCCTCCTCCGACAGGTACCCCGGCAGGTAGCCGAGGACGTCGAGGCCGGTCGACAGCACGTACGGCACGTAGAGCAGACCGAAGAACGCGATGCCCACCGGGATCGCCCACCAGTGCCGCCACCGGCCGAGGAGGGGCGGGTACACGATCGCGGGGATGAGCTTCGTCGCCGTCGCCGCGCCGAGGGCGATCCCGCCCCAGATCGGCCGGCCGAAGACGACGAGCACGGCACCGGCGGTCGCGAGGGCGGCCCCGAGTGCGTCGACGTGCGAGTTCGTCACCGCCTCGGAGGCGACGAGCGGCGACCAGGCCCAGAGCGCCGCCCACCAGGTCGGACGACCGAGCTTCCGCAGCACCGCGACGAGCCCGACGGTGACGCCGAGCGACACGACCAGCCCGGCGACCTGGAACGGCATGTACTGGGCGGTGGCCGGTACGAACGCCCGGACGAGGGCGAACCAGAGCTGGGCCATCGGCGGGTAGATCGTCACGACGTCCGGCCGGTTGATCGCGACGCAGTGCCCGTCGGCACCGTCGCCGAGCCCGCGGAAGCGCGGTTCGAGCGGCTTGCACGTGCCGTCGACCTTGTCCGGGAACAGCCAGTCGGGGCGCAGACCGGACAACGCCGTCGACTGGGGCGTGTGCGCGTACGGTGAGATCCCGGCGTGCTGCACGATGCCGTCCCAGGCGTAGCGTGCAGAGTCGGTACTGGTGTTCGGCGGCCCGGCGATGGCGGCGAGCCCCACGACCAGACCACCTCCGACCACCAGCCACGTCATCCACTTCGCCGGCACGAACCGCAACGCGAGCACCGCCGCGGCGAACACCGCCCAAGCGATCAGGGTCCACGCAACGAATGGGGAACGATGACCGGACCGGAGGAACCCCAGATGCGTGACGCCGAAGGCGATGACGCCCGACAGGGCGAGCACGCCGACCACGGCCAGCACGGTCGGCAGGAGTCGGCCGGGGCGACGTCGTTCACTCATGGTCCGTCGAGGCTATCCATGGTCCGCGGGCTGCTGCTGGATGCACGATCCGTGATGGCGTCCCCGAACCGGAACGCGCGGTCGGCGGTCGTGCTCGGGCGGCTGCTCGGCATCGCCTTCCTGGTCTGCTTCGGGACCGGTGTCTTCAGCTACTTCCTGCAGGAGCCGCTGTCGTGGATGCGCTTCCCGACCCGGCCCGTGCAGCTCTACCAGGTCACGCAGGGCGTGCACATCACGGCGGGCATCGCGATCATCCCGCTGCTGCTCGCGAAGCTCAACACGGTGATGCCGGCGCTCCTGCAGACCCCGCCGGTCCGCGGGCCGCTGCACCTGCTCGAGCGACTGTCGATCGCGGTGTTCGTCGCGTCGGCGATCGTGCAGGTGACCACCGGCCTGCTGAACACCTACCAGTGGTACCCGTGGCCGTTCCCGTTCAAGCAGGTCCACAACGCGCTCGCGTACGTGCTCATCGGGTCGCTCGTGCTGCACATCGGCGTGAAGCTCCGCCTGATCACCCGGTACTGGCGGAAGCGGGACTCCTACGACGAGCACGGACGCTTCGTGGTCGATCCCGACGCGGGGAGCGAGCTGCTCCCGCCGGTCCCGGCGCAGCCCGCCGCGTCGGCTCCGGGCGCGCAGCCGGGCACCCGATACCCCCGCGGCCTCACCGGCCGCGTGCTCCGCTGGGTCGACGGCGTGCCGGCCGGAACGCCTGCCGGACCGCCGGCCGACGCGGCGGAGCCGAGCCGCGCCTCCCGGACCACCGCCGGGCAGGCGGACGGACGCCGCCAGCGGGTCGCACGTCGCGGGTTCTTCGCCGGGGTCGCCGCGGCGACCGTCGGGGTCGTCGCACTGACCGCGGGACAGTCCTCGGTGCTCGCCGAGCCGTTCAACGTCTTCGGTGCCCGGCAGCGGCACCGCGGTCCGAACGACCTGCCGGTGAACCGCACGGCCCGCGCCGCCGGCGTGTTGGCCACCGCCACCGCGGCCGACTGGACCCTGACCGTCGTCGGCCACGACGTCAGCCGCACCTTCTCGCGGGCGGAGCTCGTGGCGCTCGGAGGGGCCGTCGCCCGGCTCCCGATCGCCTGCGTCGAGGGCTGGAGCCAGATGGCGACCTGGAAGGGCGTGCGGATGGTCGACCTGCTCGCGGCCGTGCAGGCGGCGCCGGGATCGCACGTACGGGTGACCAGCCTCGAGCGGCACGGCGGCTACCGGATCATGGAGATGGGCCCCGAGTACGCCGAGGACCCGACCACGCTCATCGCGCTCGAGCTGAACGGCGCGACGCTCGACCTCGACCACGGGTTCCCGGCGCGGATCATCGCTCCCGGACGACCCGGAGTGCTGCAGACGAAGTGGATCGAGAAGATCGAGGTGATCGCATGAGGGCCGCACGCATCGTGCTCGTCGTGGTCGGCGTGCTCGTCATCGCGTTCGGGGCGTACGTCCTCGTGACGACCGTCCGACCGAACCGGATCTGGGGGCTGGCGACCTGGCTCCTCGGGGCCGTGGTCCTGCACGACGCGATCCTGTCGCCGTTCGTCGTCGGCGCGGGACTGCTGCTGCGCCGGACCGGGCGGACGATCCGGGCGTGGGCCCTCGTCGTCGTGCAGGCGGTCGTCGTCCTCGGGAGCGTGCTCGCCCTGGTGGTCCTGCCCGAGATCGCGGCCAAGGCGCACGGGCAGAAGAACCCGACCGTGCTGCCGTTCGACTACGGTGCCCGGCTGCTCATCGTCGAGGGGGTGCTGCTACTCGTCGTGGTGGCGGTGCTCGTGGTCGCAGCGCGGCGTCCGGCCCGACCCCGCGTGACCACTGGTTGAACCGACAACCTTTCGGTAGGGTGGGAGCATGACCGACGACACCCCGTGGCTCACCCGCGACCAGCTGCGCGCGTGGATGAAGCTCGTCGCGGTCATGGAGCTCCTGCCCGCAGCGCTCGACCAGCAGCTCCAGCGTGACGCCGACCTGACGCACTTCGACTACATGGTCATCGCGATGCTCTCGGAGACCGACTCCCGGACGCTCCGGATGTCGGCGCTCGCCTCGGCGACGAACGCCTCGCTGCCGCGGCTGTCGCACGTGGTGTCCCGGCTCGAGAAGCGCGGACTCGTCTCGCGCTGCCCCTCGACCGACGACCGGCGAGCGACCGACGTGCGGCTCACCGACGCCGGCTACGCGACCATCGTGGACGCGGCGCCGGACCACGTCCGGACCGCTCGCCGCATGGTGATCGACGCGCTGAGCGACGAGCAGGTCGGGCAGCTCGACGGCATCGCCGCGGCGCTCCTCAGCCGGCTCGACCCCGAGGGGCGCTTTGCCGCGCTGACCTACCCGCGCGACGATGACGAGCCCGCCATCTGCGAGGCCCGACTGACCGGCACGGCGACCGACTGACGCCACCGGCACGCACGCCTGCGGGCCGCGGGCGTTGCAATAGGCTCGCGGCATGACCGAGTCCGCCGCGCCGTCCGACACGTACTCCTACCTCGGACCCGCCGGCACCTTCACCGAGGCCGCGCTCAAGCTCGTGGACGCGGCGGCGGGCAAACCCTGGCGGAGCGTGAACAACGTCGGGGAAGCGCTCGACGACGTCGTCAGCGGCCGGTCGATCGGCGCCGTGATCGCGATCGAGAACAGCGTCGACGGCGGTGTCAGTGCGACGCAGGACGCCCTCGCGCGGATCCCTGGCGTCCGCATCGTGGGGGAGTACCTCGTCCCCGTCGACTTCGTGCTCGTCGCCCGGCCCGGCACCGCGCTCGCCGACGTCCGGACCGTGAACGCCCACCCCGTGGCCTACGCCCAGACCCACCACTGGCTCGAGGCGAACGTCCGCGGACACGGGCACATCCCGGCGTCCTCGAACGTCGCCGCCGCGGCCGCCCTGCTCGACGAGCACTCCACCGCCGACGCCGCCGTCGCACCCCCGGGGATCACCGACCACTACGCGCTCGAGGTCCTGGCGTCGTCCATCGGGGACAACGCCTCGGCGGTCACCCGGTTCGTGCTCGTGTCGAAGACCCTGGCGCTGCCCGCACCGACCGGCGCCGACAAGACGAGCGTCATCGTCGAGCTGCCGGCCGACCACCCCGGCGCCCTCGTCGACATGCTCGAGCAGTTCGCGACGCGGGGGATCAACATGGGGTTGCTGTCCTCGCGGCCCATCGGCGACGAGCTCGGGCGGTACCGGTTCGTCATCGACCTCGACGGGCACGTGCGGGACGAGCGCGTGGCCGACGCCCTGCTCGGGTTGCGGCGGTTCAGCCCGCGCGTGACGTTCCTCGGGTCGTACCCGCGCGCCGACGGGGTGCGCCCCGAGGTGCCCGCCCGCTACTCGGACGTCGCGTTCGTCGAGGCGCGCGACTGGTTGCGCGCGATCGTGTCCGGCGAGCCCCAGGCGGACTGAGCCGCGCAGCGGCCACGGCGCCGCCGCGCGTCAGCGCCGGCGACCGCGCGCCGGGCGTCAGCGCCGGCGACCGCGCGCCGGGCTCGGCTCGACGTCGGGGACCCGCACGTCGAGCGACCCGGGGTCGATCCGCGCCCGGAACGCGACGATCTCGCCCACCGGGTCGCCGTCGATCTCGAACTCGTCCGGCTTCGACAGCCGCAGCGTGAACTCCTCGCCGCGCATGTACCGCAGCGGGCGCTCCTGCTTCGCGGCCGTGGTGATCCGGCGGCCGATCAGCGTGTCGGACAGGGCCGACCGACGGAACGACCGCAGGATCGCGTTCTCCCAGAAGACCCGGGCGCCGATCCGGACCCAGCCGAAGAAGCCGCGTGGGCGCATCACGACGATGTCGAACACACCGTCGTCGATCTCGGCGTCGGGCAGGAGCATGGCGTTGGCCTGCAGCATGCCGCAGTTGCCGACGATGACGGAGTGGGCCCGGACGGAGCCGTTGCGCGCCGACTCGTCCAGCCGGTACTTGAACTCGAAGCCGTCGGCGTCGCGCACCGAGCGGAGCAGCGAGTCGAGGTACGCGAGCCACCCGACGCGCTTCTTCAGCTCGGGCCGGGTGTTGGCGATCATGCGGGCGTCGAGCCCGAGACCGGCCATCACGACGAACCCGTACTTGTCGCGGGACCCGTCCGGACGTTCGACGCCGAGGAGCCCGAAGTCGATCGGCCGGTCGTGCCCGACGAAGATCGCCTTCGCCATCCCGCCGAGGTCGTCCAGCGGCAGCTTCATGTTGCGCGCGAGGAGGTTGCCCGTGCCGCTCGGCAGGAGCGCGAGCGAGGCGTCCGACCCGTGCACCACCTCGGCGACGGCACGGACGGTGCCGTCCCCACCGGCGGCGGCGACGACGTCGGCTCCGGCCTCGAGCGCTGCGCGGGCCATCCCGCCGCCCGGGTCCTCCTCGGTCGTCTCGAACCAGAGGGTCTCGGCCCAGCCGGCCTCCTGCTGGTGCTTCTCGACGGTGCGCTTGAGGGTCGGCAGGTGGACCTTGACCGGGTTGTAGACCACCGCGGCCGTCCGCTGCTCGGTCTGGAGGGCGTCCTGGCCCGCAGACGCGGTCTCCGATGGGGTCGACATGCAGCCAACGGTACCGATCGGATGCTGCGAGGGGATGCCGGGATCGACCCGTCGCGGGCCTGGAGGCGCGGGGCGGGCCCGCACCGCGCCTCCAGGCCGTCTCGCACCCACCTCGCACCCACCTCGGACCCGCCTCGCACCCGGCCCGCAACCGGCGCTGGCTAGGATGATCCGGTGATCGATCCCCAGCTCCTGCGCGACAACCCTGACGTCATCAAGGCCTCGCAGGAGGCGCGCGGCGCCTCCGTCGCCGTCGTCGACGAGGCCGTCGCCGCCGATGCGGCCAGGCGGAGCGCGATCACCTCGTTCGAGTCCCTCCGGGCCGAGCAGAACGCCTTCGGCAAGACCGTCGCGAAGGCCCCGAAGGACGAGAAGGCCGCGCTCGTGCAGCAGGCCCAGGCGCTCGCCGCGCAGGTGAAGGAGGCGCAGGCGACCGTCACCGCCGCCGAGGAGTCCTTCAACGCGGTGGTCCGGAGCATCCCCAACGTCGTGCTGCCGGACGTGCCGAAGGGCGGCGAGGACGACTTCGTCACGCTCCGCACCGTCGGCACGAAGCCCGAGTTCGACTTCGAGCCGAAGGACCACGCCGACCTCGGCGAGCACCTCGGCATCATCGACATCCCGCGCGGCGTGAAGGTCTCCGGCTCGCGGTTCTACTTCCTGCGCGGCCTCGGCGCCCGGCTGGAGATCGCCCTGATGTCGCTCGGCCTCGACCGCGCGATCGCCGCCGGGTTCGAGCCGCTCATCACCCCGACGCTCGTGCGCCCCGAGACCATGGCCGGTACGGGCTTCCTCGGCGAGCACGCGGCCGAGGTGTACCGGCTCGAGGCCGACGACCTCTACCTGACCGGCACGAGCGAGGTCGCCCTCGCCGGGTTCCACGCCGACGAGATCCTGTCGTTCGACGAGGGCGACGGCCTGCGCTACGCCGGCTGGTCGACCTGCTACCGCCGCGAGGCGGGGTCGGCGGGCAAGGACAACCGCGGCATCCTGCGCGTGCACCAGTTCAACAAGCTCGAGATGTTCGCGTACGTCCACCCGGACCAGGCCGAGGCCGAGCACGCCAAGCTCGTCGGGTACCAGGAGCAGATGCTGCAGGACCTCGGGCTGCACTACCGCGTGATCGACGTGGCCGGCGGCGACCTCGGCACGAGCGCCGCGCGCAAGTACGACATCGAGGCGTGGGTCCCGACGCAGGGCACCTTCCGCGAGCTCACCTCGACGTCGAACTGCACGACCTTCCAGGCACGTCGCCTCGACATCCGGTACCGCACCGAGAGCGGGAAGACCGCGCCCGTCGCGACCCTCAACGGCACGCTCGCGACCACCCGGTGGATCGTCGCGATCCTCGAGACCCACCAGCAGGCCGACGGCTCGGTCGTCGTGCCCGAGGTCCTCCGTCCCTACCTCGGCGGCGTCGAGGTGATCGAGCCCCGATGAGCACGCAGGGTCGGTTCGTCGACGGCGCGGCCGATGCGGGAGCGCCCGCCCGCACGAAGCGCTGGCTGGTGGCGCTCGACATCGACGGCACCACCATGCGCGAGGACGGGGTCGTCACCGACGCCGTGATCGCCGCACTGCACGCTGCCGAGGCCGCCGGGCACGAGGTCATGCTCTCCACCGGTCGCAGCGAGGGCATGACCGTGCCGCTGCTGGACACGCTCGGCATCGAGCCGAAGTACCTCGTCTGCGCGAACGGTGCGCTCACCCTCGCCCGCCGCCCCGACGGGTCCTACGAGCGGGTGCACGTCGAGCAGTTCGACCCGAGCGAGGTCCTCCGGACGATCCACGGTGCCCTCGAGAACGCCGCGTTCGGCGTCGAGGACCAGACCGGCCACTTCCTGCTCTCCGGCAACTTCCCCGACGACACGATGACCGTCGCCGGTGAGCACGTGCCGTTCGAGCAGCTGCTCGGCGTCGACGCCACCCGCGTCGTCGTCATCTCCCCGGGACACGACACCGAGGACTTCCTGCAGGTCGTCGAGCAGATGGGGCTGCACAAGGTGTCCTACTCGGTCGGCTGGACGTCGTGGCTCGACATCGCACCCTTCGGTGTCACCAAGGCCACCGCGATGGAACGCGTGCGCGAGTGGCTCGACATCCCGCGCTCCCGGGTCTTCGCCGCTGGTGACGGCCGCAACGACATCGACATGCTGCGGTGGGCGTCGACCTCCGGCCGCGGGGTCGTCATGGGCCAGGCGCCCGACGACGTCGTCGACGCGGGCAACGAGATCACCGGTGGCGTGACCGACGACGGCCTCGCGGCCGCGCTCGACTCCCTGCCGCGCTAGCCCGGTAGACTTCCCGGGACGCGATCACGTCTCGCCACGTGGTCGCGTCGCTGGAGGGTTGTCCGAGCGGCCGATGGAGCCTGTCTTGAAAACAGGTGGGCAGAAATGTCTCGTGGGTTCGAATCCCACACCCTCCGCCATGGACACACGCCTGCGGCTCATCAGCGTCCACGACGCTGGGACGCTCGCCGCCGTGGTCTCCGCGAGTGTCGAGCACCTGCGGCCGTGGGAACCGACGCGTGCGCGGTCGTACTTCACCGAGGCGGGGCAGCACGACGTCATCGTCCAGGCGCTCGCCGCCGAGCGCGCCGGCACGTCCGTCCCGTTCGTGATCGAGTCCGGCGACGGTGAACTGCTCGGCCGGATCACACTGAGCGGCATCACCCGCGGAGCGCTGCAGTCGTGCGCGATGGGCTACTGGATCCGCGCCGATCGGCTTCGTCAGGGACACGCCTCGCGAGCGGTCCGGTCCGCGGCGGCCCATGCGTTCGAGGTGCTCGGGCTCCACCGCGTCCAGGCCGAGACGCTGCCCGAGAACCTGGGCTCCCAGCGGGCGCTGCTCGCTGCGGGGTTCGAGCGCTACGGCCTCGCGCCCGAGTACCTCCGGATCGACGGGGCGTGGCGGGACCACGTCATGTTCCAGCTCCTCGCCACAGGCGGGCGGGGCAGGTGACGACGCCGGGTGATCCGGTACGCTCCGAGGGCCTGCTGGTGTGGGCGCGGGAGCACGAGGTGCGGGTTCGAGGGCGGTGCGCTGTGCAGCTTGGGAGACGTGATCGGGGCGGAACACCTCGCGTCCTGCGGCGGACCGTCGCCGTCGGGCTCGCGATCGCCCTGGCTGCCGGGGTCGTGGTCGGGGTCGACGCGATCGCCGGACCGCCGGAGACCGCCGTCGGGTCCGCGGCACCGCGGCTGACGGTCGTGCAGGTCACCGCGACCAGCGCCGCCACCGCGACCGGCACCACGGTCCGCACCGCGGTGACCGTCGAGAACACCACCACGGTGCGGAAGCCGGCCGTCGACGCCTGGCTCGCACTGACGGCCGGGAGCCGCAGGTACACCCTCGGCCACGTCGCGGTCCGGTCGCTCGCACCGGGTGCGAGCGCCACGGTCCGGGCGACGCACTCTGCTCCGCAGCGCGTGCCGGCCGGGACGTACGCCGTCCTCGCCTGCACCGGGGTCTTCTCACTGCCCGACTGCGGTGCCTCGGCTCGGAGCGTCACGACGACGCGCGCGACCGGCGCACGCCCCGAGACCGGCGTGATGCTCGACGTCGCTCGCGCGTACTACTCGGTACCGCTCATCGAGCGGTACATCGACCTGCTCGCCGACCACGGCGGCCGCTTCCTGCACCTGCACCTCACCGACGACCAGAACGTCGGGATCGAGAGCGCGGTCCTCGGGCAGACGCTCGCGGACGCCGACCTCGACCACGGCGTCTGGACGAGTCGAGTCACCGGGCGACCGTTCCTGAGCGTCGCGCAGGCACGAGCGATCTCCGCGCACGCCGCGCGCCGGGGCATCGCGATCGTGCCCGAGGTCGACACCCCGGGCCACATGGCTGCCGCGTTCGCCCTCCTCGAGGCCCGGCACGGGAAGGCGTTTGTCGACCGGCTCCGGGCGGGTGCGAGCGAACTCGACACGTCGGCGCCGGAGAGTTCCGCGCTGGCGGCCCGAGTCATCGCCGAGGTCACCCGGACGTTCCCGTCCAGCCGGACCGTGCACATCGGCGGGGACGAGTGGGGCGATGACGTCACCGCCGCACAGCGGGTGCGCTGGCTGAACACGATGGCCGCCGCGGCCGGCGACCGGCAGGTCTGGGCCTGGAACGACGGGATCGACCGGACGGCCATCGGCCGGCTGGACCCCCGCATCCACGTCACGTACTGGAGCTTCGACGGCGACACCGAGGACCAGGCGGAACGGCGCGAACGGCGGGAGCGGCGAGCGTCGGCGCCCGACCTGGCCGCGGCCGGGATCGACCTGCTGAACTACGACTCGTACTACCTCTACGAGGTGCCGACGGACCTGGACCCGGCCGACAGTCGGTACGCGGCCGAGGATCTCCGTGCGCACTGGTCACTCCGCGACTGGGACGGGGACTCCGGGAAGCGCCTCGCCGCTCCGATGTCCGGTGCGGCCGTCGCGATCTGGGGCGAGGACCTCGAGCACCCGCCTGGCGCGGCACTCCTGCGCTGGAGCACCCCGCACGTGGTCGCGATGCTCGAGACCGCCGCGCGCTAGGACTCCGCTCGTGCGGCGAGCCCGGTCACGACGTCGTGCACCACCCGGGCGGCACGGGCCGCCGCGTCGTCCAGGTGTTCCTTGAACTCGTCGCCGTCCGGCGCGCACAGGTCGCTGATGCACCGCACCGACACGAACGGCATGTCGTGGACGTGGGCGAACTGCGCGATCGCCGCTGATTCCATGTCGACCGCGGCGACGGACGGGAACGCGGTCCGGAGCGCGCGGGCACGACCCTCGGTGACGAAGATCTCGCTCGAGCCGATCGTCGCGGCGCGGAGGCGGTCCCCGGTGTCCGACGCGAGGGCGAGCGACACGAGCCGGTCGTCGGGTGCGTACCCGGTCGGCATGCCCGGGACCTGGCCGAGCGCGTAGCCGAACGCCGTGGCGTCCGCGTTGAGGTTGACGTAGCGGTCGCCGACGATCACGTCGCCGATCTCGACGCCGCGCATCAGCCCACCTGCGGTGCCGACGCTGATCACCGGGATGCCCGAGCCGAAGTCGTGGAAGGCGTGCGCGACCGCGGCGGTGGCGTTCGTGAAGCCGATCCCGCTGCGTCGGACCGCGACCGTCGCACCGGCGACGTCGAGCAGGTGGTGCTCGTCGTGGCCGCCGACCGGACCGTCCAGGATGGGGACGCCACCGAGGAGGCCGGCGAACGCCGAGACCTCTTCGCTCATGGCGGCGATGACGATCGCGACCGGGGGAGGGAGTTGCACTGATCGATCCTCGCACGCCGCGCTGACCGTCGGGACACCGGTGCGCGTACCGTGCTCGGTGCACGCGGAGACGAGGGAGCGGTGTGGTCGAGGTCGTCGAGTACCGGGCGGAGTGGCCGCGGCGCTTCGTGGTGCTCCGGACCGCGTACACCGGTGCTCTCCTCGCCGCGGGTGTCCCGCACCGGATCGAGCACGTCGGGAGCACCGCCGTCCCCGGGCTGGCCGCGAAGCCCGTGATCGACGTCGACGTGGTCGTCGACGAGTCCGCCGTGCCCGCTGCCGTCGAGGCGCTCGCCGCGATCGGGTTCGTGCCCCGCGGCGATCTCGGCATCCCCGGTCGTCAGGCGTTCCGGACGCCCGAGCGCTTCGCCCCGAGCAACACCTACGTGGTCGCAGACGGGTCGCTCGCGCTCCGGAACCACCTGGGCGTGCGCGATGCCCTGCGCGCGGACGACGGCCTCCGCGACGAGTACGCCGCCGTGAAGCGCCGGGCCGCGGCCGAGGCGTCGGACATCGACGCGTACCTCGTGCAGAAGTCCGCCGTCCTCGACCGGGCGCTGCGCCGGGCGGGGTTGTCAGCGTCGGAGCGCGCCGCGATCGCCGCCGACACCGCGGGGATCACCAGCCGCGGCGCACACGGGTGACCCGCGGTGCCTGCGGCTGACCCGAGGCGTGGCGCAGCCCGCATCCTTCCGCGGGTGTGACCGTTCCGGTTCACAGATCGCGGGTTTCGTGAACCGGAACGGTCAGCGGTCCCGCAGAACGCCCCGTCCCGCGGAACACCCCGTCCCGCGGTGGTGACGAGGCAGTGCCCCGGACTGTCCGGCTCCCCGCGCGTCGTCGTCGGCGTCCGGAGCCGGCGAGTGCCCGGCGTGCGGAGTCGGCGAGTGCCCGGCGTGCGGATTCGGCGAGTGCCCGGCGTGCGGATTCGGTCAGCGCCCGGCGTGAGAGCCGGCCAGTGTCCGGTGTGCGGAGCCGCCCAGCGCCGGCGTCAGGCGGTCGCCAGCGCCGGCCAGTGTCCGGCGTGAGGAGCCGGCCGGCACAGCATCAGGCGGTCGCCAGTGCCGGGTAGAGCGCAGCGAGCGGGGCGCTCAGGCCGGCGCGGACGTCGCGGCTGATCTGGTCGGCGAGGACCTCGTGCTCGCCGGCCTCGAGGGCGTCGTAGATCGCCGCCACGATGTCTGCCGGGTCGGCCTTGTCGACGTCGAGGTCGGCGGTCATGCCGGTGTCGGTGTAGCCGAGGTGCGCCCCGACGACCTGGGTGCCCTGCGGGGCGAGCTCGAGCCGCAGGGAGTTCGTGATCGACCAGAACGCGGCCTTCGAGGCGGAGTAGCCCCCGGCCAGCGCGATCCAGCTGAGGACCGAGTGCACGTCGACGAGGGCGCCTCCGGCGAGTGACGGCGCGAAGGCCTTGGCGACCCGCAGCGCGCCGAAGACGTTCGTGGCGAAGACTCGCTCGACGTCGTCGACCGAGGTCTCGAGGAGCGGCGCGGAGCCGCCGATGCCGGCGTTGTTCACGACGATCGTGACGTCTGCTGCTGCACGTGCGGCGGCGTCGACGCTCGCCTGGTCGGTGACGTCGAGGACGAGCGGCACGATGCGCTCGTCGTCCCAGGTGCGCGGGGAACGGGCTGTCGCGTAGACCTTGGCGGCACCACGGTCGAGGGCCTGCTGGACGAACGCGGTGCCGAGGCCTCCGTTCGCTCCGGTGACGAGGACGACGGCGTCGGTGAGGGTGGTCATGGGTTCTCCTGTCGAATGTTGAGTACGGAAAGTGAACCTAGCACGATGTGTCTGGATTCCGAACCCAGGTAGGATGGATCCATGCTCGGCATCCTCGGCGGCGACGAGCGCTGCCCCATCGCGCGATCCCTCGACGTCCTCGGCGAGAAGTGGACGCTCATGATCGTCCGCGACGCCCTCGCCGGCGCGACCCGGTTCAGTCAGTTCCAGCAGAGTCTCGGGATCCCGCGCGAGGTCCTCACGGCGCGCCTCGGCTCCCTCGTCGAGGGCGGCGTCCTCGAGCGTCACGCCTACAAGCCGGACGGCGGCCGCGTCCGTGACGAGTACGTCCTCACCGACGCCGGCCGCGACCTCTCGCTCGTGCTCCTCGCCCTCGGCGGCTGGGCGGACCGGCACCGACCGTCCGAGCGGTCGTCCGACCTGCGCTTCGTCGACGTGGGCACGGGCGACACCGTCGAGTCGGCCGCGGTCGTCCCCGCGACCGGACGCATCGTGCCTCGCGACCAGCTCGCGGCGGCACTGGGCTGACCGCGCTGCTCCGCACGCGCTCTGCGACGACGCGCGCGTCGACCGACGCGCGCGATGTCGGCAGTGCGGTGCGGTCCGTGGACGGGACCGCCGTCGGACGGGAGGCGCGGGTCGGGCCCGCACCGCGCCTCCCGGACAGGCGGGTGCGTCAGCGACGCACGTCGCACCCGCAGCTCGCGCCGAGCACCAACTCGGCGGGGACGAGGTCCCGGTGCCACTGGTTGTCGAGGTCGAGTCCGAGCACCCGGTCGACCGCGGCGACCGCCATCGTCTCGATCGGCTGCCGGACCGTGGTGAGCTGCGGGTTCGTCCAGTCGGACTCGGCGGCGCCGTCGAACGACACGATCGCGACGTCCTCCGGCACGCGGAGCCCGAGCTCCCAGAGGGCCCGCATGAGCCCGATCGCCTGCATGTCGGAGCTGACGAAGACGGCACGCGGGCCGGCGCCGTCGCCGAACATGCGGAGCCCGGCCTCGTACCCGCCGCGGCGGGTGAAGTCGCAACGGACGATCGGGCCGTCGGGGCGACCGGCGTCGCGGAGTGCCCGCATCCAGCCCTGCTCGCGCAGCTCCAAGCCGCCGGCGTGTCCCATCACGAGCCCGATCGACGGGTAGCCGTGCTCGATGAGGTGCCGCGTCCCGTCCTGGGCGCCGCGGAGCGCGTCCACGCCGATGCTCGCGTAGTCGGGGACCTCGAAGAAGGTGTTGAGGAGCACCATCGGGATGCCCGGGTCGGAGACGGTCGACAGGTCCGGGCGCGTCATGATGCTCGTGACGATGATCCCGTCGACCTGCCGGGCGGAGAGCGTGCGGAGCCGGTCCCGTTCGCCGGCCGCGTCACCGTCGCTGTTCGCGAGCAGGACGTCGTAGCCGCGCGCGGTCGCCGCGTGCGTGACCGCGACCGCGAGCTCGGACCAGAAGGGGTTGTCGAGCTCGGGGACGATCAGGCCGAGCATCTTCGAGGACCCGGTGCGGAGGGCCTGGGCGCTGGCGTTCGGCCGGTACCCGAGCACGCGGATGGCGTCGCGGACCCGGGCGGCGGTCGCGGCCGCGACGGGACGGGGGCCGTCGTGCACGACGTAGCTGACGACCGAGGTGCTGACGCCCGCGTACCGGGCGACGTCCGCGCGCGTGACCGCCCTCGGGGTGGTCGGGCTGGTCACGGACGCCTCCTCGATGGCGTTCGGGTGCCGGTCCACACGGACCGGCACCCGAACGACGGTTGTTGCTGGAATCCTAGACGGCAGCGGTCGGACCCCCGGCACCGGTCGCGCCGCCGGACGCCGCTGCGCCGGACGTCGTCGCGTCGGCCGGGGTCGGGGCGTCGCCGAAGTCCGGGACCTCGAGGCGGATCCCGCCCTGCAGTGCGGACTGGTGGGCGACGATCCCGGGCAGGGTGAACCGGGCGGCGGTCCAGGCGTTCACCGGGGGCAGGGTCCGGTCGACGACGGCGCGGACGAAGTCGTCGGCGAGGAACTGGTGGCTGCCCTCGTGTCCGGTCGGCACCCCGGCGTACTCGGCCGGCAGACGGTCGGTGTCGTGCACGGCCGCGTAGCCGGAGACGAACGCGTCGCGCAGCGAGGGGTCGACCCCGGCGAGGCGCGGGTCGTCCAGCTCCATCGTCGCCTGGGTGTCGATCTGGTCGCTGATGTCGTGCGAGTCCTCCTTGTCCTGCCACACGCTGACCTTGGCGAGCTGCTCGAAGCTGGCCTCGGTGCCGAAGTAGCGGAACCGCGACTCGCGGATGTGCGACGGGTACCCGACACGGCGCATCTCGTTGATCCGCATGACCCCGCCGTTGTCGAGCTCGAACAGGGCGGTGGCGTTCGAGAAGTCGTTGTCGAACTGGCTGACGTCCTTGTCGAAGACACCGTCGCCGCGGTCGTCGCGGACGCCGATGCAGCTGACGCTGACCGCGTGCCCCGGGATCGCCCCGAGGACCCCGCCGACCGAGTGCGTCGGGTAGAGCATGGGCGGGTAGCTGGCGGTGCGCTTCCAGTCGTCGCCGCCGCTGAACTGGTAGGCGGCGTAGAAGCCGAGGTCCATGTCGTGGACGTAGTCGCCCTCGGCGTAGAAGACACGTCCGAAGGCGCCCTCGGCGACCTTCGACCGGGCGAACACCGTCGCCGGGTTGTAGTAGCTCGTCTCACCCATCATGTAGGTGAGCCCGGTCTCGCGGACGGCCTCGATGATGGCCTGGATCTCCTCGACGGAGATCGCCATCGGCACGGCCGAGTAGACGTGCTTGCCGGCGCGGAGTGCCTGCACGACGAGCGGGCCGTGAGTCCAGCGCTGCGTGAAGATCGCGACGGCATCGACGTCCGAGGCGAGCACCGCGTCAAAGTCCGGGAAGGTGCCGTCGAGGTGCTGCGACTCGACGAGGTCCGACGCGCGGTCGTCGACGAGGTCGGTGACGTAGACGCGGTCGACGTCCGGGTGCAGCTTGAACAGCTTGGCGAACTGGGGGGCGAACTGGCCGGCGCCGACCATTCCGACAGAGATCATCAGTGACCTTTCCAGGTGTTGGATGCGTCGCCGGGCAGGTCGCTCCGATGCGAACGGTCGTCATCCTGACACGGAAGGTCTACACGTGACAACCCCCGAATATTCCTGCATCAGAACCTCTTGCCAGCAGCAGTCCCCACGTGTAGATTCCCGGCTCACGGACTGCCGCACGCCAGTCCACCGCAGACGAAGGAGTCGCGATGGCCACCGAGAGCCCCGTGTCGTCACCCTTGACGACGGCCAGCACGAGACGCAGGAGTCGGTCCGCCGACCTCGCTCGTGCCGGCACCACCTCCCCGCGCCGCCGACCGAGGAACGACCTCTGGTTGGCGCTGGTATTCATCGCCCCGGCCAGCGTCGGCTTCGCGGTGTTCCTGCTGTGGCCCACGGTCCGCGGCATCTACCTGAGCTTCACGACCTACAACCTGCTGACGCCGCCGGTGTTCACCGGCCTGCAGAACTACGTCCGCCTCGTGCAGGACTCGATCTTCTGGCACTCGATGGCCGTGACGGTCGAGTACGTCCTGCTCAACATCGGCTTCCAGACGATCCTCGCGCTGTTCATCGCCGTGATGATGCACCGGCTCACCAAGTCCACCTTCGTCCGCGGGATCGTCCTCGCGCCGTACCTGGTGTCGAACGTCGTCGCCGCTCTCATCTGGCTCTGGATCCTCGACACGCAGCTCGGCATCGGCAACGAGATCCTGTCCGCGATCGGCGTCGGCCGCATCCCGTTCCTGCAGAGCGACTTCTGGGGCATCCCCACGATCGCGTTCATCAACGTCTGGCGGAACGTGGGCTACACGGCGCTGCTCATCTTCGCGGGGCTCCAGGCGCTGCCCGAGCAGGTCTACGAGGCCGGCCGCATCGACGGTGCGAGCGAGTGGAAGATGTTCTGGCGCATCACCGTGCCGCTCCTCCGCCCGATCCTGTCGCTCGTGCTCATCATCACGATCATCGGCTCGTTCCAGGTGTTCGACACCGTCGCCATCGCGACGCAGGGCGGCCCGGCGAACGCCACGAACGTCGTGCAGAACTACATCTACAACCTGGCGTTCGGCCGGTTCCAGTTCGGCTACGCGTCCGCCGTCTCGGTGGCCCTCCTCATCGTCCTCAGCATCATCACGGTCATCCAGTACCGACTCTCGCGCTCCGGCGAGAGCGACCTGGACTGACGGCCGAGCGCACACGGAAGCGAGTCGAAGATGACCAGCACCCTGCCCCCGGTGGTCGAGCCCCAGACCACCCGCGCGATCACCACCCG
Organism: Curtobacterium sp. LFS084; assembly: GCF_047977705.1. Classification (NCBI taxonomy): domain Bacteria; kingdom Bacillati; phylum Actinomycetota; class Actinomycetes; order Micrococcales; family Microbacteriaceae; genus Curtobacterium; species Curtobacterium sp. LFS084. Next base: position 21,714 of record NZ_JBFPFM010000002.1, on the reverse strand, counting down.
CGGCACCCGCCCGCCGCGTCGGAAGCCCTCGGTCGGCCGCGTGATCGCCTGGATCGCGATGATCGCCGTCATCGTCGTGACCCTGTTCCCCTTCTACTGGATCCTCCGCACCGCGCTGTCCTCGAACGGCGCGATCTCGGCCGACCCGACCTCGTTGCTGCCGACCGGCTTCAGCCTCGGCGGGTTCGAGCGCGTGTTCGGTCTGCAGTCCACCAAGGAGGCCCTGGCCCAGGGAGGCTCGGGCGCCGCGATCGACTTCTGGCGCTACCTCCTCAACTCGGTGGTCACGGCGACGATGATCACGGTCGGCCAGGTGTTCTTCTCCGCCGGCGCCGCGTACGCCTTCGCACGCCTGCGGTGGCCCGGACGCGACCGGGTCTTCGGGGTGTTCCTCGCCGGCCTCATGGTCCCGACGATCTTCACGCTCCTGCCGAACTTCACCCTCATCAAGTCGCTCGGGCTCGTCGACACCCTGCTCGGGATCTCGCTGCCGTCGATGCTGATGACCCCGTTCGCGGTGTTCTTCCTCCGCCAGTTCTTCCTCGGCATCTCGCGCGAGGTCGAGGAGGCCGCGCTCATCGACGGCGCCGGCAAGGTCCGGGTGTTCTTCCGCCTGATCCTGCCGATGGCGTCCGCCCCGATCGCGACGCTCGCCGTGCTGACGTACATCACCGCCTGGAACGACTACTTCTGGCCGCTGATGGTCTCGTACACGGACAGCTCCCGCGTGCTCACCGTCGCGCTCGGCGTCTTCAAGTCGCAGTCCCCGCAGTCCGGCACCGACTGGGCCGGTCTCATGGCGGCGACCCTCGTGGCGGCGCTCCCGATGATGCTGCTGTTCGGCCTCTTCGCCAAGCGCATCGTCAACTCCATCGGCTTCTCCGGCATCAAGTAGGGACCAGCTCATGACGAACTCCATCACCCGCCGGTCCCTCTTCGCCGGCGGCGCCTCGGCCCTGGCCCTCGGAGCGCTGGCGGCCTGCTCGAGCCCGAGCACGCCCAACCCGCGGAGCGGCGCGACCGGCACCGTGTCGTACTGGCTCTGGGACGCGAACCAGCTGCCCGCCTACCAGGCCGTCGCGAAGGCCTTCGAGCGGGAGAACCCGGGCATCCGGATCAAGATCACCCAGCTCGGCTGGGCCGACTACTGGACGAAGCTCACCGCCGGGTTCATCGCCGGCACCGCGCCGGACGTGTTCACCGACCACCTGTCGAAGTTCCCCCAGTTCGCCGACCTCGACGTGCTCTACCGGCTCGACGAGCTCGAGGCGACGAGTTCCATCCGCGACGACGACTACCAGTCCGGCCTCGCCCAGCTCTGGAAGGGCCGGGACGGACACCGCTACGGGTCGCCGAAGGACTGGGACACGATCGCGATGTTCTACGACCCGAAGGTCGTCGCGAAGGCCGGGTACAGCGCCGACGACCTCGCCGGACTGTCGTGGAACCCGGACGACGGCGGCACCTTCGAGCGGGCGGTCGCGCACCTCACGATCGACGGCAAGGGCCGTCGCGGGGACGAGCGCGGTTTCGACAAGGACGACGTCGCCGTCTACGGGATGAGCGCGAACGGCAGTGGCGGCGACGGCTTCGGGCAGACGCAGTGGTCGCCCTTCACCGGGTCGATCGACTGGTTCTACACGAACCGGAACCCGTGGGGGAACCGGTTCCGCTACGACGACGCTGCGTTCCAGAAGACGATCTCGTGGTACTTCGGGCTCGCCGAGAAGGGCTACATGCCGAAGTACGGCGTCTTCTCGACGACCACCGGACCGGACGTGCAGCTCGGCTCGGGGAAGGTGGCGCTGTCGTTTAACGGGTCGTGGATGATCGGCACGTACGCGAACCTGCCCGGCATCGACGTCGCCATCGCGCCGACCCCGGCCGGACCCGTCGGGCACCGCGCCTCGATGTTCAACGGCCTGGGCGACTCGATCACGAAGCAGGCGAAGCACCCGGAGGCCGCGGCGAAGTGGGTCGCGTTCCTCGGCGGCGCGACCGCGCAGGAGATCGTCGGCCGGGCCGGGATCGTGTTCCCCGCCCGGCGGTCCGGGACCGACGCGGCGGTCGCCGCCTACGCGAAACGCGGGTTGGACGTCACGGCGTTCACCGAGCAGGTCGACGAGGGCACGACGTTCCTGTTCCCGGTCACGCGGAACCCCGCCGACGTGCAGGCGCTCGTCCAGCCGGCGTTCGACTCCATCTACGCCAACGGGGCGCCGATCTCGTCGCTCACGGGGGTCAACGAGCAGGTCAACACGCTGCTGGGCCTCACCTGAGCCGTCCCGCAGGCGCGGTCGTCCACGGGTCCGGTGCGGTCCGTGGACGACCGCGTTGACGGCGGTTCCACTGTGGAACGAGACTGACGCCGATGACCTCGCTCGAATCGCTCGTGTACATGTCCGTCGCCGTCGACGACCTCACCGACGACCAGCTCGTCGCCATGCTGCGCGAAGCGCGGCTCCGCAACGAGGCGCTCGGCGTCTCCGGTCTGCTGCTCGCGAAGGGCGGCCGGTTCATGCAGGTCCTCGAGGGGCCGGCGTGGAGCGTCGAGGACCGCTTCGCCGCGATCGAGCGTGATCCCCGCCACCTGGACGTCAGGTCGCTGTCCCGCGAGCGCATCGCGACCCGCCGGTTCGACGGCTGGGCGATGGCGTTCGGCAACCCCTCCGACCCCGAGGTCCGCGCCGAACCCGGGTTCAGCACCTTCCTGTCCGAGCGCACCGGCCTGCCGGCCGGGGTGGCGGGCTCGCCGGCCGACTGGTTGCTCCGCTGGTTCCGCGGACGCGAGCTCCGGGACGTCCAGGAGGCGCGGATCACCCTGGCCAGGCACGCCGCCTGACGGGGTGGCCGGCTCCGCGGGCGGCTAGCGCTCCGGCGCCTGGTGGAACCCGATCTCGAGGAGCAGGTTCGCGTGTGAGCGCTGGTCACCCGTCGCGATGACCAACCCGGTCTCGGGGGCGCGCACCGCCTCGTAGAACCCGAACCGGTCGAGGGTGCCGAGCGGCACGTCGGCACCGAGGATCCGCCGGTAGCCCTCGTGCGCCTGGACGACGGTGTCGACCGGCGGCTCCATCACCGTCGCCGCCTCGACCGGCACCGCGTCGAGGAGCGTGGTGAGGACCTCGTCGACGTCGAGCAGTCCCGGTCGGAAGTTGAGGTGCACGAGCGCGGCGCCGGGGCGCATCGCGGTCGCGAACGGGTAGTTGCCGTCGGCGATCAGGACCTTCGAGCCGTGCCCGAGCGACGCGAGCGCGCTGAGCGTCGGTTGGTGGGTGAGGGTGTAGCGCAGCATCATGCCTCCGTGGCGGTGACGGGTCCGGTGGGGAGTCGGGCGACGGATCCACCGGCGACCAGACGGGGGCGGACGACGACGTCGACGGGCGCCTGGTCGTCGTCCGGTGCGGTGAGCCGCGAGCGGATCAGGTCCGCCGCCCGGACCGCCAGCTCGTGCGTGGGCTGCACGATCACGGTGAGCTTCGGGACGGTGACCTGGGCGAGCTCGAGGCCGTCGAACCCGAGGACCGAGAGTTCCCGGCCGAGGGTGAGGCCGGACTCGTTCAGCGCGATGACGGCGCCGAGGGTGAGCTCGTAGTTCGCGCAGAAGACCGCCGTCGGACGATCGGGCAGCACGAGGATCCGCTGCATCGCCGCCTGGCCGTGGCGCACCGTGAGGGGCCCCTCGACCACGGCGTCCGGGGCGAGTACGCCGCCGTCCCGCTCGATGACCGACCGGAAGCCCGCGGTCCGTTCGCGCATGGTCGAGATCGTCGGGTCGCCCGCGACGACGCCGACCCGGCGGTGGCCGTGGTCGAGCAGGTGCCGGGCGGCGAGCGCGCCGGCTCCGTGGTTGTCGAGGAAGACGCCGTCGGTGCCGAGGGCGTCCGCGCGCCAGTCGATCTGCACGACGGGGACGCGCTCGGCAGCACGGGACAGTGCCGCGACGTCGTGGTCGGACGGCACCGCGATGATCCCGTCGACCATCCGGCGCAGGAGCAGGTCGACGGCGCCGGCTCGTGCGTCCGGGCTCGACGAGACGATGACGCTCATCCCGTGGTCGCGCAGGGCGCTCTCGACGCCGGCGATCACGGTGAGGTGGAAGTCGTTGTCGAGCGCCGGCAGCAGGACCCCGATGGTGCCGGACCGCCGCGACCGCAGGCTCCGCGCGAACCCGTTCGGACGGAACCCGAGCGTCGCCGCGGCCGCTTCGATGGCGTGTGCGTTCTCGTCGCGGACGGTGCCGCCGTTGTAGAACTTCGAGATCGTCGCGAGCGAGAGGCCGGTCGCCCGCTGCAGGTCCTTGTAGGTCGCCGTCACCCGGCCCTCCCGGTGACCGTGCCGTCCTCGTCCCACAGGTCGTGCCAGCTGTCGGCGCCCGACCAGAGGAACACCTGCCCCTTGATGAGCCGTGCGCCGCGGTCGACGTCCGCCATGGCGGCGAGCTCGTCGGCGGTCAGCGGGTCCGCCGACGCCCCGGCGAGGTTCGCGCGGTACTGCTCCGGCTTCACCGCGAAGGGGATCGGGACCTGCCCGCGCGCGACGGCCCACTTCAGGCAGACGATCGCCGGGTGGACGCCGTGTGCTTCGGCGATGCGTCGGACGACCGGGTGGTCGACGTCCACCGGGTCGTCGTCCTCGCGGTCGCGCTCCGGGCGGGACGGTGACCCGAGCGGCGAGTACCCGACGGGCTGGATGCCGTTCGCGCGGCAGAAGTCGAACAGCTCGGGCTGCTGGAACGTGGGGTGGAGTTCCATCTCGTTGAGTGCGGGGAGGACCCGCGCGTCGTCCAGCAGCAGGCGCAGCTTCGGGATCGTCGTGTTCGACGTGCCGAGGTGCCGGACGAGGCCGGCGTCGACGAGGCCTTCGAGCGCGCGCCACAGTGCGAGGTAGGCGGCGTGGTCGTAGGGGCGGGCGGATCCGTCGCGGTCCTCGACCGAGGCGTGCGGCGCGTGGTGGTTCGGGAACGGCCAGTGCACGAAGACCGCGTCGAGGTGGTCGAGCCGGAGGTCCCGGAGCGACCGTTCGACGGAGGCGACCGCGTCCGCCGGGTCGTGTGCGTCGTTCCACACCTTCGACATCACGAAGAGGTCCTCGCGCGGGACCCCGCTCGCCGCGATGGCCGCCCCGACCTCGGGTTCGTTGCCGTAGACCGAGGCGCAGTCGACCAGCCGGTAGCCGGCGTCGAGGCCACCGCGCACGGCCGCGGCCACCTGGTCCGGGGTGTACCGGTCCGAGCCGAAGGTGCCGAGCCCGATCGAGGGGATGTGCGCGCCGGTCCGCAGGGGTCGGCTCGTCAGGACGTCCACGGTGGTCCTCCTCCTGCGCGTCGTCGCGCATCACTGAACGTTTCACCCATCGGGCTCGTATGCACGCTACCGTAGAACCGTCCCCAGGACGAAACGTTTCGCTCGACTCGAGGAGGAGTCATGCCCGAACCCCACGACCTGCCACGGCTCGACCCGACAGCGCTGCCGGAGCCGGTCGACGTCAGCGACAACACCGCGGCGCTCGCCGCCGTCGCCGCGGTCGTCGCCACCGGTCCGTACGACGCCACCTGGGAGTCGCTCCGCCGGTACACGCCGCCGCGCTGGTACCAGGACGCGAAGTTCGGGATCTTCCTGCACTGGGGCGTCTACTCGGTGCCCGCGTTCCGGAACGAGTGGTACTCCCGCGACATGTACCGCGAGGGCACGCCCGAGTTCGAGCACCACGTGGCCACCTACGGGCCGCAATCCGAGTTCGGCTACAAGGACTTCATCCCGTCCTTCACGATGGAGCACTTCGACCCGGGTGCCTGGGCGAACCTGTTCCGTCGGGCGGGCGCGCAGTTCGTGGTCCCCGTCGCCGAGCACCACGACGGCTTCGCGATGTACGACACCGACCGCTCCCGGTGGAGCGCGGCACGGATGGGCCCGCAGCGCGACGTGTTCGGGGACCTGATGACGGCCGTCGACGACGCGTTCATGGTCCGTGGGGCGTCCTCGCACCGGGCCGAGCACTGGTTCTTCATGAACGGCGGCGCCCGGTTCGACTCCGACGTCCTCGATCCCCGCTTCATCGACTTCTACGGCCCCGCGCAGCGTGAGGAGACCGCGCCGAACGAGCGGCACCTCGAGGACTGGCTCCTCCGGACGGTCGAGGTCATCGACAAGTACCGGCCCCAGGTGCTGTGGTTCGACTGGTGGATCGAGCAGCCCGCGTTCGAGCCGTGGCTGCGCACCCTCGCCGCGTACTACTACAACCGCGCCGCCGAGTGGGGGCGCGAGGTCGTCATCAACTACAAGTGGGAGGCGTTCGCCGACGGTTCCGCGGTCTACGACATCGAACGCGGTGCGATGGGGGAGATCCCGCCCGTGGTCTGGCAGAACGACACGTCGGTGTCGAAGAGCGCCTGGTGCTGGATCGAGGGGCACGACTACAAGACGACCCGCGACCTCGTCGCCGAGCTCGTGGACGTCGTCGCGAAGAACGGCGTGCTCCTGCTCAACGTCGGTCCGAAGCCGGACGGCACGATCGCCGAACCCGAGCAGCGGCTGCTCGAGGCCGTCGGACGGTGGCTGGTCGTCAACGGCGAGGCGATCTACGGCACACGTCCCTGGCGGGTCTTCGGCGAGGGGCCGACCCAGGTCAGGGCGGGGTCGTTCGTCGACGGCGAGGCCCCGGCGTACACGGCCGAGGACGTCCGCTTCACCACCCGCCGCGACGTCACCGGCGAGTACGTCTACGCCGTCCTGCTCGCCGACCCCGAGGACGGTGTCGCCCGCGTCCGCGCGTTCGGCAGCGGGGCGAACCTGCTCGGGCGGGCCGTCCGCAGCGTCGAGGTGCTGGGCGTCGACGGCGAGGCGGAGTGGACGCAGACCGCCACGGCACTCGAGGTCGTCGTCCGTGGGGAGACGTCCGGTGACTCCGGCCCGGTCGTCAAGGTCTGGCTGCGCCCTGCGGAGCGGCAGGAGCGGCACGACTCGCTGCACGGTTGAGCGAACGCGAACGCGAACGCGGACGCGAACGCGGACGCGGACTCCGGGCGCGGTGCGGGGCCGCACCGCGCCCGGCGTCCGCGACACTGGACCCGTGGAACGACGCACACAGATCCTGGAGGCCGCCGCTCGTGAGTTCGAGCGCGTCGGCTACGCCGCCACGACGGTCGCCGCGGTCGCCCGCGGCGCGGGGGTCTCGCAGGGCGCCCTGTACTTCCACTTCCCGACGAAGCTCGCACTCGCCCTCGGGGTGATCGACGAGCAGAACGTGCGGACCTTCGACGTCGTCAGCCTGCACGACACGTCACCGACCCAGGCGCTCGTCGCCGCTTCCCGCGGCATCGCCGGCATGCTGCTGACCGACCCCGTCGTGAGTGCGGGCATCCGGCTGTCGCTCGAACGCGGCGAGTTCGCTGCCGCGACCGCGGCGTTCTACGACCGGTGGATCGGCGGCATCAGCGACCTGTTCCGACTCGCCGTCGCGAGCGGTGAGCTCCGGACGGACCTCACCCCCGAGCAGCTCGGTGCGACCGTGGTCCCGATGTTCACCGGCGTGCAGCTCGTGTCCGCGGTGCGCACCGGACGGCAGGACCTGTTCCCCGCGGTCGCGACGATGTGGCGGGTCGTCCTCACCGCGGTCGCGGACCCACGGCACCGACCCCGTCTGCTGGGGGTCGTCGAGGACGCGTTCGGCACGGCCGACTGACGCCGTCCGGGGTGCGGGTCAGCGGTCGTGGAGCTCGCGGTCGCGGAACCACTTCAGCAGCCACGCGGCGCTCGTGCGGTCGAACGACGGCGGGAAGTCGATGCCCTCGGTGAGGAACGGGCTGAAGCCCTCCTCCGACGCGACGTCGGCGTCGTCCAGCGCCCGGTACGCCATCGACCACCCGTCGAACCGGCGCCGGTCGATGTCCTCGCGGACGAGCGACTTCAGCTCGGCGTGGCGCGGGTCGCGGGCGATCGCGGCGAAGCGGTCGTCGACGCTCCACGCCGGACCCTCGAGCAGCTGCATGAAGCGGCCGTTCTTCGCGAGCAGCAGACCGGAGACACCGAGCGCCTCGTTGCGGAGCCGCGATGCACGCAGGAGCTCGGCCAGGGCGGCGTCGTCGAAGGGGGTGGCCGCCCGGCTCATGTAGACGATGGAGACGAGCACGCTCCCATCCTGGCGTGGGGCAGGCGGGACACGAAATGGTGTCCGCAACACGTAGTCCGCCGGTGCGGTCCCCGTGCCGCTCACTCGGCGGACGGCGTCGGAGCGGGCACCGGCGCCCGTCCCACCTCGGTGGCGACGCGGGCACGGGTGGCCGGCGCGGCGAGCAGCGCCACGACCAGGAGCCCCGCGGGGACGAGCATCGCCGCCTGCAGGCCGAGGTGCTCGCCGAGGAACCCGAGTGCCGGGGGACCGGCGAGGAAGGCGATGTAGCCGGCGGTCGCGACGACGGACACGCGCCGGTCGCCGTCGGTCGGGTGGTCCCCGGCGGCCGAGATCGCGAGCGGGAACCCGAGGGCGATCCCGAGGCCCCACACCCCGGCGGCGGCCGCGGTGAGCACCGGGTTCGGCGACACCACGACGAGCAGCACGCCGACCACCCCGACGGCCGCGCACACCCGGACGACCGGCGCGCGCCCGAATCGGGCGACGAGGGGCGTGCCGGCCGACCGTCCGACGAACATCGCGAGGGCGAACCCGGTGAAGACCAGGGACCCGACGGCCTCGGGGGCGCCGTGGTCGGTGGTCATGAGGAGCGGGAGCCAGTCGCTCGCGGCGCCCTCGGCGAAGGCCATCGCGAGCGTGATCACGGCGATGAGCAGCACCTGCACGGTCAGGACCGCGCGGAGCCGCGGGACCGGCGCACCGGCGGTCGTCGGCTCCGGCGCGTCGCGGGGGACCGGACGGAGGCCCACGGCGGCGAACGCGGCGAGGGCGGCCATCACGATCGTGGCGCCGACCAGGTGCACGAGGACGGGCGTGCGGACCGCGGTCACCGCGATGCCCACCACACCACCGAGGACCGTGCCGAGGCTGAAGCAGGCGTGCAGGACCGGGACGACCGGCCGGCCGATCCGCCGCTCGACCGCCGCCGCCTCGACGTTGAGGCCGATCTCGGCGACCCCGGACCCGAAGCCGATCAGGAAGAGCCCGCCCCAGACCCCGACGGCGAGCTGCGCGGGGGTGGACAGGGCGACGAGGAGCATGCCGGTCACGGGCAGGGCGCCGCCGAGCACGACGAGCGGCCGGGTGCCGAGCCGCCGCACGAGCACGCCGGCGCCGAGGATGCCGATCATCGAGCCGATCGAGAGCCCGAGGATGACGATGCCCATCGCCTCGATCGAGGCACCGAGCTCGTCACGGATCGCGGGTGTGCGGGTGATCCACGACGCGATCCCGAACCCGGTCATCGTCGACGTGGCGAAGAGTGCCGCGCGGTGGCGCCCGATCATGGGTCCATCAGAACGTGCCACCAGGGCCACGTCAAGGGAACGGCACGGAACCCGCGGACGGCGTCAGCGCAGCATGCCGTGGGAGCGCGCCGCGGACACCGCCGCCGTCCGCGACGCGACCCCGAGCTTGGAGAAGACGTGCACGAGGTGCGACTTCACCGTGGCCTCGCTGATGTGCAGGCGCGCTGCGACCTCGCCGTTCGCCGCGCCGTCGGCGACGAGCCGGAGCACCTCGATCTCCCGCGCCGAGAGCGACACCTGCGGGGTCCGCATCCGGGCCATCAGGCGCCCGGCGATCGCCGGCGCGAGCGCACTCTGCCCGGACGCCGCCGCCCGCACGGCCGCGATCAGCTCGTGCGGCGGGGCGTCCTTGAGCAGGTACCCGCTCGCGCCGGCCTCGACCGCACCGAGGATGTCGCCGTCGGAGTCGTAGTTCGTGAGCACGAGGACGTACGGCGCGGCGTCGAGCGCGCGGATCCGCCGGGTGGCGTCGGCGCCGGAGGTGTCCTGGCCGAACTGCAGGTCCATCAGGACGAGCTCGGGCGACAGCGTCGCGGCGAGGTCGACCGCCGCGCCCGGTGTCGCCGCCTCGCCGACGACCTCGATCCCGTCCTCGCCGTCCAGGAGCGCGCGGAGGCCGGCCCGCACGACCGGGTGGTCGTCGGCGATCAGGACCCGGATCACGGCACCTCCAGGACGGCGACGAGCGTGGTGCCCCGCCCGGGGGCCGAGTCGATCTCCAGGCGGCCGCCGAACTGGTCCACGCGGTCCTGGGTCGCGCGCAGCCCGAACGAGTCGGACGAGCCGGCCCCTGCCGCGGCGGTGACCGGGTCGAACCCGACGCCGTCGTCGGCGACCGTCAGTCGCGCCTCCTGGCCCGTGACCGCGAGCGACACCGTGAGGTGCGTGGCGTGCGCGTGCTGCACCACGTTCGCGACCGCGCCCTGGGCGATGCGCAGCAGCGCCGTCTGGACGTCCATCGGCAGCGCGACGTCGGGGACGGCGACGGTCACGGTGAGACCGTCGCCGGACCACTGCTGCTCGGCGAGGCGGCCGAGCGCGGCGGGCAGCCCCCGGTCGAGCGACGGCGGCGTCAGCTCGCGGATGAAGCGCCGGGTGTCGGCCAGGCCGTCCGCCGCCGTCGCACGCGCGAGCCGGATGTGCTCGACCCCGGGCCGGTCGCCGTCCGCACGCTCGGCGGCATGCAGCAGCATCTGGATGCTCGACAGGCCCTGCGCGACCGTGTCGTGGATCTCGCGGGCGAGCCGCGCCCGCTCGGCGAGGACGCCCTGCTCGCGCTCGGTCGCGGCGAGCCGGTCCCGGGTGGCGAGGAGTTCCGCGACGAGCGCCTCGCGCTCCGTGGCCTCGCGCGCGAGGGCGCGGTACCCGAGGCCGATGAGCAGCGCCACCCCGGCGCCGACGAGCGGTCCGACGACCCCGCCGACGGTGAAGCCGCCGTGCAGCCCGAGTGCGACGACCGCGACGAGGGTGGCGACCACCACCGCGACCGGACCGACGACCCGGGGCAGGACGTGCAGGTACAGGAAGAACAGCGGGAAGACGAGGTAGGCGGCCTCGGGCACGACCACCAGCAGGGCGATCCAGACGAGGCTCAGCGCCACGAGCCAGAGCGCGCCCGCGACCCGCCGACGACGGGGCGCGGTGCGGGCCGCGACGGCACCGAGCAGGTAGACGCCGGCGAAGACGACGCTCAGCCCGAGCGGCACCCACGGGCGGGGGCCGTCGCCCACCAGGATCCGGACCACCACGAGGGCGAGGAGCGCGGCGGACAGCACGTGCAGGCCGGTGCGGAGACCGACGAAGACCGGGGTGAGCGTGCTGTGGGCCATGTCCCTCCCAGCGTACGGAGCCGGCAGCGGGACCGGATCAACCGAAAGTTCGATCCGGGGACCAACCCCGTCGGCGATGTCCGGGACGAGGGCCGCGGCGAGGCTGGGTGCGAGGTCACGGACGGTCCGCGACCTCGGGAAGGAACACCGTGTTCGTCGCCTGGCGCGATCTCCGGTTCGCTCGCGGACGCTTCGTGCTCATCGGCTCCGTCGTCGCCCTCATCACCCTCCTCGTGGGCTTCCTCGCGGGGCTGACGGGCGGACTCGCCGCCCAGAACGTCTCCGCCGTGCTCGCCCTGCCGGGCGACCGACTGGTCCTGCAGCAGCCCGCCAACGGGCAGCCGTCCTTCGGCGAGTCCACCATCGGCCGGGAGGCGCGGGTCGGCTGGCAGGACGCGGCCGGCGTCGACGAGGTGGTCCCCGTCGGCATCGTGCAGGGACGGGCGACGTCGGCCCACGACGACGGGTCTGCGGTCGGGGTGGCGCTCTTCGGGCTGCCGTCGGCCGGCGACCACGCCGGGACGGTCGCCGCGCTCGCACCGGCGCACGACGACGAGGTCGGGCTCTCCACCGGCGCCGCGTCCGACCTGGGCGTCGCGGTCGGCGACCACGTGACGATCACGGGCACGACCTACCGGGTCGCCTCGGTCGGTGGGGACGCCTGGTACAGCCACACCCCGGTGCTCGCGATGACGCCGGACGCCTGGTCGGCCGCGGACCGTCGGCTCGGGGGCGACGGGGACCCGACGGTGCTCGCCGTCAGCGGGTCGCCGGACTGGGACGCCGTCGCCGCCCGCACGGACACGTCGGCTGCCTCGCACCTCGGGTCGCTCACGGCGCTCGAGACCTTCCGCTCGGAGGTCGGTTCGCTCGCCCTGATGATCGCCATGCTCTTCGGCGTCTCCGCCCTCGTCGTCGGCGCCTTCTTCACGGTGTGGACGATGCAGCGCGCGGGCGACGTCGCCGTCCTGAAGGCGCTCGGTGCGAGCACCCGGTCGCTCGTGGGCGACGCTCTGGGCCAGGCGCTCGTCGTGCTCGTCGTCGGCATCGGCGTCGGGACCGCGGCGGTCGTCGGACTCGGGGCGCTCGCCGGGGGAGCGCTGCCGTTCCTCCTCAGCCCGCTCACCACCGTGGTGCCGGCGACCGCGATGGCACTCCTCGGCCTCGCCGGGGCCGCCGTCGCCCTCCGGACCGTCACCGCAGCCGACCCCCTCACCGCACTCGGGAGCAACCGATGATCACCCTCGACGACGTCACCCTCACCTTCCCCGACGGCGACCGCCGCGTCACCGCGGTCGACCACGTGTCCCTGACCGCCCGCGCCGGCGAGGTCACCGGCATCACCGGCCCGTCCGGGTCCGGCAAGTCCTCGATCCTGGCGGTCGCGGCGACGCTCATCCGGCCGGACTCCGGCCACGTGCACCTCACCGACGCCGCGGGCGCTCGGGTCGACGCCGCCGCACTGTCCCGCGACGAGGCCACCGCGCTCCGCCGCGAGCGGATCGGCATCGTGTTCCAGCAGTCGAACCTGCTGCCCGCGCTCACCGCCCGCGAGCAGCTCCTCGTGATGGCGCACCTCGGCGGGCCGCGCGTCGGACGCCGGGCGGCGGAGCTCCGGCGCCGGGCGGACGACCTCCTCGACGCCGTCGGGCTGGCCGGGCACGCCGACAAGCGGCCGGCCCAGCTGTCCGGGGGCCAGCGGCAGCGGATCGCCATCGCCCGTGCCCTGGTCCACGAGCCCGCGGTCCTCGTCGTCGACGAACCGACGAGCGCCCTCGACCAGGAGCGCGGCGCGGCGATCATGGCGCTCATCGCGCAGCTGACCCACGAGCGCGGCACGGCGACGATGCTCGTGACGCACGACCTGGTGCACCGGGACGCGCTCGACTCGCTCGTCACGGTCGTGGACGGACGGGTGCTGTCCGACCGGACGACGAGCGAGCGGTCGATCGCCGCCTAGGATCGGGCACATGGCGACCGTCCTCCTCGTCCGGCACGGACGCACCACCGCGAACGCGACCGGCGTCCTCGCCGGACGGACGGCAGGGGTCGCGCTCGACGCGGTCGGCCGCGAGCAGGCGGCGCGGACGGCCGAGCGCCTCGCCGCCGTGCCGCTCGCCGCGGTGGTGTCCAGCCCGCTCGAACGGTGCCGGCAGACCGCCCGGGCGGTGCTCGGACGGCAGACGGGCGAGCCGGGGACCCGCATCGAACGGGCGATCACGGAGTGCGACTACGGCGACTGGCAGGGCCGGAAGCTCCAGGACCTCGCGCAGGAGCCCCTCTGGCGGACGGTGCAGGCGAACCCGAGCGCCGTCGTGTTCCCCGGCGGCGAGTCCATGCAGGGCATGCAGTCCCGTGCGGTCGCGGCGATCCGGCGGATCGACGCCGAGGTCGAGGCCGCGCACGGCCCGTCCGCCGTCTGGGTCGCCGTCAGCCACGGCGACGTCATCAAGTCGGTGCTCGCCGATGCCCTCGGCATGCACCTCGACCTCTTCCAGCGGATCGCGGTCGGACCGGCCTCGGTGTCCATCGTGCGCTACGGCGAGCACCGCCCCGAGGTCGTCGCGTCGAACACCGAGTCGGGCGACCTCGCCTGGCTGGCCGCCGCGCCCGCGCCGACCGGGGACGCCGCGGTCGGGGGCGGCGCCGGCCACGACGACGCCTCGTCCGGAGCCGCTCCCGCCGGAGCCTGAACGAGTGTCGTCCGGCCCTCCTACAATGCGGGGTATGCCCACCATCGTGCACGGCTTCGACTGGCCGGACCGTCTCGTCGTCGGGACCGTCGGCCGCCCGGGCGAGCGGTCCTTCTACATCCAGGCGCGCGACGGCCGCCGCGTCACGAGCGTCGCCCTCGAGAAGGAGCAGTCGGCCGTCCTCGCGGACAAGATCGACGAGCTCCTGGACGAGGTCGCGACGGTCGAGGACAACCGCTTCAGCGTCCCGCCCACCGCTCCCGCCGAACTCCGCGACGGCGGACCGCTCGACCAGCCGGTCGAGGCCGAGTTCCGCGCCGGTGCGCTGAGCCTCGGGTTCGACCCCGCGACCGCCCAGGTCGTGATCGAGGCGTACCCGATCGACGACGAGCTCGAGATCGTCGCCGAGACGGGCGAGGACGGCGACGAGATCGAGGCCGTCGTCGAGATCCCCGAGCCTGCCGAGCTGTTCCAGGTGAAGATCCCCGTCGGCACCGCCCGCGCGTTCGTCGAGCGCACCCGGGAGATCGTGGCAGCCGGCCGCCCACCAGGGGCCGCATGAGCCACGGATCGGTGTCCATCCGGGCACGCATCCGGGAAGCCTCGAACGCCACGTTCCTCGCCGACCTCGACGGCGAGGCGGTCGTCTACAAGCCGATCGAGGGGGAGCGCCCGCTCTGGGACTTCCCGGACGGCACGCTCGCCGACCGCGAGGTCGCGGCCTACCTGGTGTCCGAGACGCTCGGGTGGGACGTCGTGCCCCCGACGTGGATGGGCGACGGACCGTTCGGTCGCGGCATGCTCCAGCGCTGGCAGGAGGTCGACCCCGAACAGGACGCCGTCGACCTCGTCCCCACCGAGGACGCCGACGCCGACCCTGCTGACGCCACGGCACCCCGGTGGCTGCCGGTGCTCGAGGCGATCGACGAGCAGGACCGCCCGGTGACCCTCGTACACGAGGACACGACGGCACTCCGGCGGATGGCGGTGTTCGACGTCGTCGTGAACAACGCCGACCGCAAGGGCGGTCACGTCCTCGCGATGCCGGACGGCCACCGCTTCGGCGTCGACCACGGCCTGACCTTCCACGTCGAGCACAAGCTGCGCTCGGTGCTCTGGGGCTGGATCGGCGAACCGCTCGACGCCGACGAGCTCGAGGGCATCGACCGGGTGACCGAGGCGCTCGACGGCGACCTCGGTGCGGCGCTCGACGAGCACCTCACCGTCGCCGAGGTCGACACGCTCCGGGCCCGCTGCGCCGCGCTCCGGGCCGTCGGGGTGTTCCCGCCGCCGCCCGGACACGGGCCGGCCGTGCCCTGGCCGCTCTTCTAGCGAGCAGTGGGCGACGACGGTCCCAGCGGACACGTCCTGTGCTGCGTCGGACTCGGGTCGCGTCGGTCCCGGGCGCACCGGGAGGGATCGGGTCGGCAGGCTCCGTCGGGTCCGGAGCCCACCGACCCCACCGCGTCCCGCCTGCCGGGACGCGGATGCCCGCGAGGTCGACCGAACCGCGCCGTTGCGTTCCGGGACCCCACGGGGGTCGACCGGCCGAGGACGGATCAGGTGCACTCGGACGGCCGACACCACCCGGCCGACGATGTCGGTCTGGTGGAGCGGTGATGGGCGGCCGAGGTCCGGGGCAGCTGTGACGTCAGCATACGACGACGGGTGCCCTGGCGACCAGGCCCTTCACGTCAGATCGTCCAGTCGTCGCGGGGGAACGCTCCGCCGCGACGCGACCCCAGGTACGACCCGACGACCGCGACGCCGAGGTCGTCGTTCTCCGGCGCGACGACCGTGCCGTCCACGCGTCTCGCCATGGCGTCGACGAAGCGCGCCAGCCCCGGGTCGTCCCCGAGCCGGAAGAACGTGGTCTGCGCGCCGAGTCGTCCGGCGTTCTCCAGCTCGCGGACGGACAGCGCGATCGTGATCGGGTCCGGCGGGTACCCGAACCACACCTGGCCGTTCGGCTCGAGGTGCGACGTCGGTTCGCCGTCGGTGACGATGAGCAGCACGGGCTGGGCGGTCGGGTGCTTCCGGAAGTGCCGGTTCGCGAGGAGCAGCGCGTGGTGCAGGTTCGTGCCCTTGTCCCACATCGCGTCGAGGCCGACGAGCTGCTCGATGTCCATCACCTCGGCCTCGCGTCCGAAGGCGATGAGCTGCAGGTCGTCGCCGCGGAACCGGGTCGACACGAGCGTGTGGAGCGCGAGCGCGGTGCGCTTCATCGGCACCCAGCGGTCCTCCATCGCCATCGAGAACGAGGTGTCGACGAGCAGCGCCACGCAGGCCTGTGTCCGAGCCTCGGTCTCCTGCACCTCGACGTCGTCGATCTGCAGGCGGACCCCCGGGCCCGTCCGGCCCGAGGCCGCGGTGCGGGTGAGCGCGTTCGTGATCGACCGGGTGACGTCCCACGGTTCGGTGTCGCCGTACTGCCACTGCCGTGTCGCGCCCGATGGTTCCCCGGACGCGCCGGACCGCCGGAGGTCCCGGGCTCCCTGGCGACCGGACATCCGCTCGGCGACGTCGCGGAGCAGGCTCTTCCCGAGCTGCCGCATGGCCTTCGGTGTGAGTCGGAGCTGCCCGTCGGCGCCGCGGCGCATCGCCCCGGAGTTCCGCAGGGCCTTCTCGAGCCGCTGCAGGGTGGTCGCGTCGACGACGGCGTCGTTCCCGAGCTGGCGGCCGAGGGCGTCGAGGTCGAGGTCGTCCAGGTCGGAGCCCGGTCCGGCCTGTGCGATCTGGTCGGCGAGGGCGTCGAGGTCGGCGATGTCCTGGAACACCCCGGTGCCGTCGCCGAGCCCGAGTCCCTGCTCGCCCTCCATCCGCTCGGACCCGCCCCAGTCCTCGCCCGGCCGGAGCGAGCGGAGGGTGTCGTCGAGCTGGGCGAGCTGTCCCATCAGGTCGGGGGAGCCGAACGCCTGCTGCGCGAGGGCGTCGAGTTCGTCGCGCTGTTCCCGGGTCATCGAGTTGCGCATCCGCTGCGCCGCGGCCGCCCGGGCAGCGAGGTCGTCGAGCAGCTCCTCGACGTTCTGCGGGGCCGACGGGAAGTACCGGCCGTGCTCGGCCATGAACGCGTCGAACTGCTCCTGCGTGTCCGTCCCTGCACGGTGGTCCTCGAGCAGCGCGGTGAGGTCGCGCATCATCGCGGCGACGTCCTCGCGGTCCTGGTCCGTGGCGCCCTCGAGCGCCTGCTTCATGCCGGCGAAGCGCTGGTCGAGCACCTCGCGGCCGAGCAGGTCCTTGATCTCCTCGAACTTCTGCCGCGCGGCCGGACTCGTCCAGTCGTAGCCGTTCAGCTCCTGGACCGCGGTGGCCGGCGACGGCGAGAGGCTGTCGAGCTGCATCTCGGCGAGGGCCCGGTCGCCGTCGTCGATCTCGGTGTCCCGGGCGAGCTGTCCGCGTTCGGCGAGCACGGCTTCGTCCAGCAGCTGCTTGACCTGCTGCAGGGTGCCGTCGAGGTTGTGCTTCGCCGTCAGCTCCCGCCGTCGCTCGGCCACCCGGCGTGCCAGGTCGTCGAGGCCGCGCTGGTCCCGACCGCCCCGGCGCAGGTACTCCCGGAGGGCACGCTCGGGCGAGGTGCCGCCCATCACGTCCTCGCCGATGGCGTCGAGCGCCTCGGCCAGGTCGACCGGGGGAGCGAGCGGGTCCGGCCCGTCCTCGTACTTCCCGTAGCGGGCGTCGCGGGTCAGGCGCCGGTTCGCCCTAGCCATAGACGGCTTCGCCCCCGCCGGACTCCTTGCTGATCCGCCGCGCGAGGTAGAGCCCCTCGAGCGCGAGTTCGATGGCCCCGGCACGTCCGCCGTCGTCGGTCGCTCCGAGTCGTTCGCCGATCTGGTCGTACAGGTCGGACTCACCGATCGACGGCAGGCCCTCGAGGAAGGTCCGGGCGCTGACCTGCTCGCCCGTGGTCACCATCGTGCCGCCGTCGAGGGCCTCGACGAGGACCGCGAAGTCGAGTCCGCGGAAGCGCGCGCGGACGGTCTCGGCGGTCGCGGTCCGGAGCAGGTGCTCGAGCACCTCGTCGGCCCGGTCCTCCTCGCCGTTCTCGAACTCGATCTTGCCGCCGAGGACGTCTACGGCGGTCTCGAGGTCGATCGGCCGTGCGACCGCGTGCTCCTCGCCCTGCCGTGCGGCGCGGTGCACCGCGGCGGCGGAGACGGTCTCGGCGCCGGCGATCGCGAAGCGGGCGCTGACGCCGCTGCGCTGGTCGACCGCACTCGATGCGCGGAGCGCCCGCGTGAACCGCGCGAGGATCTCGACGAGCGCGTCCGGCACGTCGGCGGTGAGCCGCGCCTCCTGGCGGATGACGGCGATCTCGTCCTCGAGCTCGATCGGGTAGTGGGTCCGGATCTCGGCGCCGAAGCGGTCCTTGAGCGGCGTGATGATGCGGCCGCGGTTCGTGTAGTCCTCGGGGTTCGCGCTCGCGACCACGAGCACGTCGAGCGGCAGCCGCAGCACGTAGCCGCGGATCTGCACGTCGCGCTCCTCCATCACGTTGAGCATCGCGACCTGGATGCGTTCGGCGAGGTCGGGGAGCTCGTTGATGGCGACGATGCCGCGGTGGCCGCGGGGGACGAGCCCGAAGTGGATCGTCTCCGGGTCGCCGAGGCTGCGTCCCTCCGCCACCTTCATCGGGTCGACGTCGCCGATGAGGTCGGCGACGCTCGTGTCCGGCGTCGCGAGCTTCTCGACGTAGCGGTCGTCCCGGTGGCGCCAGCTGATCGGCAGGGCGTCGCCGAGGTCCTCCGCCCGCCGGATGCTCGCGGTCGTGATCGGTTCGTACGGGTGCTCGCCGAGCTCGGAGCCGGTGATGACCGGCGTCCACTCGTCGAGCAGGCCCTGCAGGGTGCGGAGCAGGCGTGTCTTGCCCTGGCCGCGCTCGCCGAGCAGGACGACGTCGTGCCCGGCGATCAGGGCGCGTTCGAGCTGCGGGATCACGGTGGTCTCGAAGCCGTGCAGGCCGGGCCACGGGTCGCGGCCCTCGCGGAGGGCGCTGATCAGGTTGTCGCGGATCTCGGCGCGGACCGTCTTCTGGACGTGGCCAGAGGTGCGGAGCTCGCCGACCGTTCTGATGGTGGGTCGGGTCACCTGTCCGACGCTACGCCCTTCGGGCCGGGGGGGGGGGGGGGGGGGGGGGCCCGCCCCCCCCCCCCCCCCGGCGTGGGGTGGGGAGAGAGAAGGGCCATGGAGGTGGGGACGGCGGCGGGCGCCCGGGGGGGGGGGGGGGGGCGGGGCCGCGCCCCCCCCCCCCCCTCCCGGCATCCTGCTTGTGAGTTCTCAAAGCACTTGCAATGATTGGGACTCCGGCATCGGAGCCGGATTCGATTAGGGGGATCCGGCTCCGGGCCCGGAACCCGTTCGTTTCCGGATCTGAACCATCTCGTCGATCTGGGCGTACGTTCCCCTCTCGTGAGCAGCACGACGAACGGGGCGATCAAGAGCCTGGTCCCCGCCAGGATGGACAGACTGCCGTGGACACGGTTCCACTGGAGCGTCGTGGTGGGACTCGGCGTCTCGTGGGTCCTCGACGGCCTCGAGATCCAGATCGTGTCGAACGCCGGCTTCCAGGCGGACCTGGACCTGTCGACGCAGCAGGTGACGTCGCTCGGCACCATCTACCTCATCGGGCAGGTCGTCGGCGCGATCGTCTTCGGCCGGATGTCCGACCGGTTGGGGCGGCGGAAGCTCTTCATCCTCACGCTGGCCATCTACCTGATCGGCTCCGGCATCGCCGGGCTCGCGCAGGACTTCTGGTTCCTCGCGGCCTTCCGGTTCGTGGCGGGTCTCGGCATCGGCGGCGAGTACGCGGCCATCAACTCGGCGATCGACGAGCTCATCCCGGCGAAGTACCGCGGGCACGTCGACATCGCGATCAACGGCACCTACTGGGGCGGCGCGGCACTCGGCGCGTTCGCGAACATCTACCTGCTCGACACGGCCAACTTCGCCGAGAACATCGGCTGGCGCATCGGCTTCTTCCTCGGCCCGGTGCTCGGCATCGCGATCATCTTCCTGCGGCGGCACATCCCGGAGAGTCCCCGGTGGCTCATGACGCACGGACGCGAGGAGGAAGCCGAGGCGACGGTCACGCAGATCGAGGAATCGGTCGAGCAGTCCACCGGGCACCGGCTGCCGGAGGTCGACCAGTCCAAGGCGATGACCGTCACCCCGACCGACAACGTCAAGTTCCGGACGATCGTGAAGGTGCTGTTCCGGCAGTACCCGACCCGGACCCTCGTCGGCGCGACGATGATGATCACCCAGGCGTTCCTCTACAACGCGATCTTCTTCACCTACGCCCTGGTGCTCACGAACTTCTTCGGCCTGAAGACGGCCGAGACGAGCGTGTACTTCTTCCCGTTCGCGATCGGCAACCTGCTCGGCCCGATCATCCTCGGGCGGTTCTTCGACACCTGGGGTCGTCGGCAGATGATCTTCTCGACGTACCTCGTCTCGGGTCTCGTGCTCGCCACCTCGGCGTTCCTGTTCCAGGCCGACGCGATCAGCGCCACCGTGCAGGTCGTCTTCTGGTGCGTGTCGTTCTTCTTCGCCTCGGCGGGGGCGTCGAGCGCCTACCTGACCGTGTCGGAGATCTTCCCGCTCGAGCTCCGGTCGCAGGCGATCTCGTACTTCTTCGCGCTGGCGCAGATCTTCGGTGCCATCGCCCCGCTGATCTACGGTGCGCTCATCGGCGACGGGTCCTCCCGCGAACCGCTGTTCTGGGGGTACCTGCTCGGTTCCGCGGTGATGATCGCCGGCGGGGTGGTGGCGCTGGTCTTCGGGGTCGACGCGGCCCGGAAGGGGCTCGAGGACGTCACCCAACCGCTCTCGGTCCTGACCAAGGAGGCGGACACGGCGCGGAAGTAGTATTCCGTATGCGAAGTGTTTAGCACCGAGTTGCGGGGTCTGTCATCGTCCTCGCATGGCAGTCCTCCACAGCACGACAGTGTCCCGCACGGTCCACGGTCCGACCACTCGCGAAGCCGGCGGCGTGGGCCGTGCGTGATCCTGGCGCCATGGAGCGAGCACAGCACCAGCCGGGTCGTGACGACGACGACCCGCTCGGCATCCGACGCAGTCTGCTGCGCGACGCCGTCTTCGCCCGACTGCTCGACAACGTGCTGCGCGGGGTGTACCGGCGTGGGCAGCGGATGCGGTTGGATACCATCGCGGCGGACATGCGGGTGTCCCGGACGCCCGTCCGCGAAGCGCTCGTGCCGCTCGAGAACCTGCGGCTCGTGTCGGTGCAGCGGTACGTCGGGGTCGTCGTCGCGCACTGGACCGTCGACCACATGATCGAGCGCATCCGCATCGCGCGGACGATGATCACCGAGCCCTCGGCGGGGTCGGCCCGGAGTGCGGACCGGTTCGACGTCGCCTGGCTGCGGACGTGCGCGACCGAGGGTGGCGTGTTCGTCGAGATCGGTTCGTGGTGGCTGCGCCGGAGCGGTGCGGCGGTCAGTGCTGACTGGCTCCTGTCGCAGCGTGCCGTGCTCGACGCGTTCTTCACGGACGAGGTGGCGCTGGCGAACGGCATCGACGCCGTGGTCGCGCGGCGGGAGCGGCGGGTGCTGGCGGATCGGGCGACCGTGGCGGCCGAGCGGGATGCGCTCGACGAGTGTGCGGCGGTGCTGGTCGAGCTCGCGGACGCCCTGATCGCGCTGCCGGAGCGGTTCCGGGCAGCCGCCTGACGGCTCCCGCGCGCGCGCCTGTGCGCCCGCGCGGACGGCTGGTGCGGTTGGTGCGCCGCGGCGG